>NZ_JBPAOH010000091.1:0-31908 GCF_050875635.1 Tolypothrix sp. VBCCA 56010 | reverse complement strand
GTTTGGAACTCGGAGTTTCGTGTTTGGAACTCGGAGTTTCGTGTTTGGAACTCGGAGTTTCGTGTTTGGAACTCGGAGTTTCGTGTTTGGAACTCGGAGTTTCGTGTTTGGAACTCGGAGTTTCATGTTTGGAACTCGAAGTTTCGTGTTTGGAACTCGGAGTTTCGTGTTTGGAACTCGAAGTTTCATGTTTGGAACTCGGAGTTTCATGTTTGGAACTCGGAGTTTCATGTTTGGAACTCGAAGTTTTACCTTGCTTTTTGATGAACTGGTGAAAGCGAAGAGCGCAGCCTACAACCAACTAGAGTGAAAGAATATTGCTGCAACGGTCATCCGTTGTAATAATTTCTCACTCACTCATGGTACGACGAATAAGGCTTTTTTTTTACAGCGCAAGCCTAGTCTATTTACTGCGCGGTGCATTGTACTAATAGTTACCCTAGTTTTTGTATGTTCTGCAAAGCGATCGCATAATTCCGAGAGCAACAAATCATTTTTATCCTCAACAAAGGACTTGATAATGCTTAAATGTTCATTCTGAATTGTTGGCTTTTGATATCCTCCACGTTGTTTTGCTTCAATTTGTCCGCATTCGTTATAACGACGCAGCAAGTTTCGTACAAATGATAAGCTTACCTTAAATCTTTGAGCTAGCTGACGTTGAGAGCCTTCTTTGTTTTCCCAAGCTGCCCTGAGCGCGATGACGCCAATCCCCGCTCGTAAGATACTGGCATTTAATTAAACAACCACTCTCTCTTCACTTTACCGTAATTTGTGGTTCAATTACCTGAAAATTGCTGTAATATGTATGTAAACAGAGGAATTTCAATTTGTTTACAGGTAATAGGAGGTGGTGTTAATGACAATCGCTGCTCACCGAGCTGATCGCGTACTACTTTACAGCATTGACTGGCAACAGTTTGAAAATATCCTCAAAGATTTGGGAGATCGTCGAGCCGCACGGATAGCTTATGATAATGGTACTTTGGAAATTATGACTCCTTTACCCGAACAGGAAATTTATAAAGAAGTTATCAGTGATGCAGTCAAAGACATTGGTGAGGAATTGGAACTGAATTATGAAAGCTATGGTTCAACTACCTGGAGACGAGAAAGGAAAATGGCAGGGGTTGAGGGAGATAATTGCTTTTATTTTCAGAATGAAGCTTTGGTTAGGGGTAGGCTGGATGTAAACTTAAATCAAGATCCACCACCTGATTTAGCACTGGAAATTGATGTTACAAGTAAATCTTTAGATCGCTTTGGGATTTATGCGCGTTTGGGAGTACCAGAACTTTGGTGTTATGACTCTGGGGAACTGAAGATTTATCACCTGCAAGACGGGGAATATGTAGAGTCACAAGTTAGTATGGTGTTTCCCAGTTTACCAATTCGGGAACTGCCGAAATTAATTGAAGAAAATCGAGCGGATGGTAGATTGGCAATTCGGCGGGCGGTGCGACAATGGGTAAGGGAAAGAGGGCAATAAGCGATCGCTATCTTTTCGCTAATTCAGCATTATTTTGTCCTAAATATTACTATTAATTAAGTATTTTCCTAATAAGTCTACCCTTATAGAACAACAGATAAATATCCTCAGCAAGCAACTACTTACCCCACTCCAACGTAATTTCCAGATTTGCTGTAGATGTACCTTTCACCAGTAAAGCTGTGAGTTTTCCAGATTCAATGCCTATTTCTATACCAAATTTTACAGTGAATCTATCTGGCTTAACTTTGTACAATGCTTCGGCAATTTCCTTAGACAGAGATTCTATGGTGTCGGTTACTTCGCTAAAAGGTCGGGTGGGAAAATTTATTTTGCGATCGCCTATCGTTGTAGCTTCAACTTTGACACTTGTACCATCAGCTAGTTCTACGGAAATTATTCTACTTTGGAGTTCCATGTTGCTATGCAGAGAATTACTCTGCTTTTATAACATTCAATTATTGGTAATAAATCTTACTAACAAAATAATTAAATTAAAACTAACTCTGCTGGGTGTAAATAAGGACATTTGATGTTCAGCAAGAAAAGCGCCTAACTTATTCAACTTCCTCCTAAATTCATCGCAGCTAAAACAGCCTTTTGGCTAACATCTTTGTAGACTGTATCCAAATATTTCATTACCACATCCGCAGAAGTTAAATTTACTACATTTTCTTCTTCCTTTGCTAAGGGGATTGACCCCAAAACATCTAACACTGTCTCGCTTCCCGATGGCGCAATTACTACTAAAGAAGACTCTAACGGCTCATTGTACTGCCAGAAAGAGTCAATTTTTAGAGTTTGTTGAGTGCTAGTTGTTGGTTGTTTGTTAGATATTTCTGAAGGTATTATTTGCGTCTGCTGATTATTAGCGCTGCGTAATTGCCGCAAATCGCTGATAATTTGTTCTTTAGTGCGTCCGCGCAATTGAAATAGTACAAACGGATCTTCACTAAAGCGATCGCCTAATTGATAGTAAATTGCGCCAACATGTTTACACGGATTTGCTTTATCAGGACAAGAGCATTTACTATGAACATCTGATAAAGTGAAAGGAAACAGCGAAAGACCATTACTAGTAAATACATCTTCGATATTTTGTGGCATTTCTCCTGCTAAAAGTTTTGCCGCAAAAATCGCTCTTTTAGACATTGTTTCAATTACATAACCCCACTCTTCATCGCTAAAGGGGTCAAGAGAAAGAGAAACTTTATATGGTTCAACTTCGCTACCTTGCACCTTAGCTAATACCTTTGCACCTTTAAATTCTATGCTGAGAACATTTCCCTGACGAGCATAAGTTCTAGCACGTTCTAAACGCTTTTTAAAACGATAAGAATCTAATAAATCAAGCCACCGTTGTGACCACCATTCTCGACTCGCTTGTAGTGTGTAATTAGTCATTTGGTTGGTTGTTGGTTGTTAGTTGTTAGTTGTTGGTTGTTGGGCAATGGGCAATGGGCAATGGGCAATGGGCAATGGGAATAAAGCCAAATTTCGATCTCAGCCCACTTGGACGCTTGCCCCATGCCCCATGCCCCATGCCCCACCATCCACTATCCAATAACAACTAACTACTAACGACTTTTTCATTCTGCATCCTCGTCTATTATTGCACTGCGGTCAAGTAGTAGTAAGTTGCGAAGTTGGTCTGTATCCATTTCTGTTAACCACTCTTCACCTGCACCAACAACTTGTTCAGCAAGTTGTTTCTTACTTTCTATCATGTCATGAATCTTTTCTTCTAAAGTGCCTGTGCAGACGAATTTATGCACTTGCACATTGCGAGTTTGACCAATCCGAAATACTCTATCTGTAGCTTGATTTTCTACTGCTGGATTCCACCATCTATCAAAGTGGAAAACATGATTTGCTCGTGTTAAATTAAGTCCTACACCACCAGCTTTGAGAGAAAGAATCATTATTGGTGGTCCTTGGGGGTCGTGTTGAAAACGGTCTATCATTTCCTCGCGTTGTTTTTTGGAGGTGCTACCGTATAAAAAGAAAGTTTCTCGCTTTAGCTGCTTTTCTAAATGGGGTTTGAGTAACTTACCCCATTCGGCAAATTGTGTGAAAATTAAAGCGCGATCGCCTTCTGCTATAGCCTCATCCAACATCTCTTCTAACCGCTGCAATTTCCCAGAATTATGCTGTTCTAAAGTATTTTGCTTTAAATACTGAGATGGGTGATTGCAGATTTGTTTCAACTTGATAAGTAAAGCTAAAATCATCCCCCGACGTTGCAATCCTTCTGCTGTTTCAATCTCAGCTAAAGACTCGTCAACGACTTTTTGATAAAGTGTGGCTTGTTCTGGAGTTAAACCACAAAATACTGCCATTTCTTGCTTTTCTGGCAAGTCTTGAATAATTTCGCGATCGCTTTTCAGACGACGCAAAATAAACGGCTGTACTAATGAGCGCAATTGTCTCAAAGAAGCCGTATCACCATACTTTTCAATTGGTATCGCAAACCGTCGCTGGAAAAATTGCTTATTTCCTAAATACCCAGGATTGAGAAAATCTAAAATAGACCACAATTCTTGCAATCTATTTTCTACAGGTGTACCCGTCAAAGCAATGCGAAATGTCGCTTCTAATTGTCGCACCGCTTGCGACTGCTTCGCCTCCGAATTTTTGACATTCTGCGCTTCATCTAAAACGATTCCTTGCCAAGAAACGCTTTGTAATGACTTAATATCTCGATAAACCAGCGAGTAACTAGTGATAACTAAATCTTGTTTTTGAGCAAGCGAGGCAAACGCTTTACCTTTAGGACGTTTGTCACCGTGATATTGTAAAACTTTCAGGGTAGGGGCAAATTTTTTAACTTCGCGTTCCCAGTTTCCTAACACTGAAGTTGGACACACGAGTAATGTTGGGTTTTCTAGCGCCTCTTCTTGTTTTAGGTATAATAAAAAACAAATTAACTCGATCGTTTTACCCAATCCCATATCGTCGGCAAGACACGCACCTAAACCCCAACGTTCCAGAAATGCCAGCCAAGCTACTCCTCGTTCTTGATAAGGTCGTAATTGACCTTGAAAACTTTTCGGTGTGGGTAAAGGTGCGATCGCCTGATTATTTGTTAGCGCTCCAACTAACTCTTGTAACGCTCCAGACGCTTCAAAACTAACAACTGGTAATTTTTCAATTGTCTGAGTGTCCCCAGTACTCAAACGCAAAGCATCTTCCAAAGAAAGCGTCATTTGTTCTTTACGAGAAGCAAAAAATGCTTGGGCAGTTTTAATATCTTGAGTACGCAATTCCACCCACTCACCATTAATTTCCACCAGCGGACTATTTAACGCCACCAATCTGTCAAATTGCGCTTTAGAAATTGTCTGTCCACCAATAGCCAATTGCCACTCAAAATTTAGCAGACTTTGCAAACCCAAACGCCCCTGTTTTTTATTTTCCGTTTGTGCGGTAATTTTTAAACCTAATTTGTTGGCAATATCCCCACGATTTGCCAAACTCGAAGGCAGAATTACCCCCAAACCACTGTCTTCAAAACGCCACGCTACCGACTTGATAAACTCATATCCTTGCATTGGATTGAGACGGCAAAATTGAGGATTTTCCGTTTCTAAACTCGATGCAATTGGCGGGTACAATCGAGAAGCTAACCCCAAACCGCGCAAAAACGTTTCTTGAGGCTGTTCAATTGTCCTATTTTGAATAACTAATTGCTCAACTGGATTATCCCAAATCGTGGCTGCATCTACTATAAATTCTGGATCGTCAGCCGCTTGCAAGAAATAAGCCAATGTCCAATCTGCCTCCCCCGATGGAGGAAGCAGTTGAAAACAAGTGCGAAATAAAGTTTTTCCCGCCAGTTCGTATTGTACCGGCAAAGTCCAAGTTTTCAGCGCCGCTTCTAACCTTTCCACTCCCACCGTATCCGCGTTGAGTGTCTGGGATGTACTATTTAAAGCTTGCAGCCACAACTTCACCGCTGGTGGTAGAGACGCCATTATCCTGGCTTCTATCACAGGTTGGGAACCTACCATTTGCCGAACTTGAGTATCTATCGTTTGGTGAAGAAATCCCAATAGCAATACAGCAGGTTTTACTGGAAAATCTACACGAAGTAGGGATTGGTTAGATTCCCCATTCCCCATTCCCTCATACGTCCGGCAAATTAAAGGCATCTTCGCGGCAAATTTTTCTAGACGAGTTTGATCGACAGCACTATCAATTAGTGCTTGCCATTTAGCGGCGAACGCCTCATCTGATTGTCTTTGAATTGTCGGTAAAAATTTCCCTCGCGAGATTAAATCTAAACTCCAACGGGCAATTTGCGACCAAAAGCGCAAATCTCCTCCTAAAAAAGCATCTTCGACCTTAGCAGCACTCAGGGGTAGAGAAGTGAGAAATTCCATTGCTTCACTTGGGTTGAGACAAAAACCCTCAACGCGCCAAGGTTGCAGGTATTGTGGCGATTCTGTCGAGTCTCCTAATGTGGCAGAATGTTTTGGAGCGATCGCTATTTCTTCACCGCTTTCTAAAATATAAGTTGGTAAGGAAATTATTTGCGAATATACACGCAAATTATCTGTATTCTTTACAACCTCTTTTTTCTTGACAGTTTTATTTAAAGCCACTTGTGGCTGTATGAACTTGGCAATTGTCGTGAAGCGCGAATTTAACCATTCCACTAATTCCAGCGCATCCATAGCAAATGGATGTTGTGGAATCTCTGTAGCACTTAAGGACAAATTCACATTGAAAGAACGCCAAGTCTCTCCCCAAATAAATAAACAACCGCCCTGATTTTGCAGTAACCAACTACCGTGTAAAATTGCCATTCTTCAAACTAAATTTTTGAATTTGCTTATTTTCTCTTTTGATTTCTTAAATAATAGATACAAACAAAAATATCAACTTTAATAAAGATTAACCATTTATTAACTTAACTTTATAGATAATACTATAATGAAATTATTGTCTTTGTTTGGAAAATTAATAAATAGTAAAATAATTAATAATTGATGTGAAAATATAGCCCCAAAAACAATTTATTTGCAGCTAAATGGGATGATAATAATGTCGTCAGGGCAATAGAAGATGGCGCGACAAAAAAACCAATTTATTTGCATTTGTAAGCGTTTTTTTGCAGCCAAATGCCAGCTGGTGCATTTGCTTTGTTTGTCACGATGGTTTCATTGTACAACCAAACAATGCTTCCGTTAGACGTAAGGTCTGTCATGGTTAACCAAAAAATTGGGCTAGTAGTGGCGATGATGTTCGGATGGGTGAGCTTTCAAACTAATATACCTTTAATAAGAGTGTAGTAATCGACAAGGTTTGAGACATTCATCCGCAGGCTAACAGTTATGTTAGAGGATCGCCATGCCAGCCGACAAGCGATCAAGAGCGCACTCTGCGCTTTCGTCACTTGTTAATCTTTGTATCTACGTTCTTGCCCCAGCCATAGTGCATAAATGTTAGGATTGCCACAGAAAGAGAATAGCGTGCATAGAAGGAAAAAAAACTGAATGGCAGAAGTTGATAAGTCAATATCCTTCGACGGACGGGATATTCGACTGAAGGTTGGCTTACTAGCTCCCCAGGCTGGTGGGTCAGTTTTGATACAATCTGGGGATACAGCAGTTTTAGTGACAGCTACGCGAACCGCAGGCAGAGAAGGCATTGATTTTCTTCCCCTCACCGTAGATTACGAAGAAAGACTGTATGCAGCAGGTAGAATTCCTGGAGGGATAATGAGGCGAGAAGGTCGTCCCCCAGAAAAAACAATTCTGACTAGCCGTCTAATTGACCGTCCGATGCGTCCCTTGTTCCCTTCATGGTTGCGGGATGATTTGCAAATTGTCGCAGTAACGCTATCGATGGATGAAGAAGTACCACCCGATGTGTTGGCGGTTACAGGTGCTTCAATCGCTACCCTGATTGCCCAGATACCTTTTTATGGACCGATGGCAGCAGTCAGGGTCGGTTTGGTGGGAGATGATTTTATAATTAACCCCACCTATGCAGAAATTGAAGCCGGAGAACTGGATTTGGTGGTCGCAGGTTCGCCGGATGGTGTGATCATGGTAGAGGCTGGGGCAAATCAATTGTCAGAACGAGATATTATCGAGGCGATTGATTTTGGTTACGAAGCAGTGCGCGACTTAATTAAGGCGCAAGAAGATTTGATGGCAGAACTGGGTTTGCAAATGGTGCAACAAGAACCACCATCCGTAGACTTGACGCTAGAGAATTTTATTCGCGATCGCGCTAACGATGAAATAAAAAAAATCCTGTCACAATTTAGTTTCACCAAAACCGAACGAGATACCGCTTTGGATGAGGTGAAGGAAAAAATTAAAAACGAAATCGCCGAACTTCCCGAAGAAGACGCAATTCGAGTAGCCGCAACCGCAAATAGCAAAGCAGTAAGTAACACTTTTAAAGACATTACTAAACAGTTAATGCGGCGGCAAATCGTCGAAGATAACGTTCGCGTTGATGGTCGCAAGTTAGATGAAGTGCGTCCTGTTTCTTGTCAAGTTAATTTGTTACCTCGACGAGTTCACGGCAGCGGTTTATTTAACCGGGGACTAACTCAGGTATTATCTGCCTGCACCCTTGGCACACCCGGAGATGCCCAAAACCTCAACGACGATTTGCAAATAGACCAATCCAAACGTTACATACACCATTACAACTTCCCGCCTTTTTCTGTGGGGGAAACCAAACCTTTACGGGCGCCAGGGCGTCGCGAAATTGGTCACGGGGCTTTGGCAGAGCGATCGCTCTTACCCGTGCTACCATCAAAAGAGCAATTTCCCTACGTGATTCGCGTCGTGTCGGAAGTACTTTCTTCCAACGGTTCCACCTCAATGGGTTCTGTGTGCGGTTCCACCCTCGCTTTGATGGATGCTGGCGTACCAATTACCAAACCCGTCAGCGGTGCGGCGATGGGTCTGATTAAAGAAGGCGACCAAGTGCGAATCCTTACGGATATTCAGGGCATTGAAGACTTTTTGGGCGACATGGACTTTAAAGTTGCTGGGACGGATACTGGAATTACCGCCTTGCAAATGGACATGAAAATCTCCGGTTTGTCTTTGGAAGTCATTGCCCAAGCCGTCAATCAAGCTAAATCAGCTAGATTGCACATTCTGGAAAAAATGCTCACCTGCATCGAACAACCACGCACAGAAACTTCACCTTATGCGCCACGCTTGTTGACCATTAAGATTGACCCAGACATGATTGGTCTGGTCATCGGACCCGGAGGCAAGACGATTAAGGGTATCACTGAAGAGACTGGTGCCAAGATTGACATCGAAGATGATGGTACGGTGACGATTTCGGCGGTGGATGAAACCAAGGCGAAGAAAGCACGCAATATCGTCCAAGGCATGACGCGCAAGCTGCATGAAGGTGATGTCTACGTCGGGCGCGTGACGCGGATTATACCTATCGGGGCGTTTGTCGAATTTCTCCCCGGTAAAGAAGGAATGATCCATATTTCTCAACTAGCTGACTACCGCGTTGGCAAAGTTGAAGATGAAGTGGCAGTTGGTGATGAAGTGATTGTGAAAGTGCGCGAGATTGATAACAAGGGTAGAATTAATCTTACACGCTTGGGTATTCACCCAGATCAAGCAACTGCGGCGCGAGAAGCAGCAGCAGTGAATAAATAACTCGCGCTTTAGGATTTTAGATTTTGGGTCTAAAATCTCTAAGGCGATGCCTTTATTGTAGGCATCGCCGTCAGCATTTTTTGAGAACTAGCCGAATCAGACGCTCGTAGTGGGCACTTTAATGACCGTTGGAAGCGATAAATCGCTTACTACGATCTTTTTAATCTGCCAGTTTAGCTTCCAACTTCTTCAAAATCCGCTTAGGATCATTTTTATCTCCTTTGAGAAACTTATAAGCTGCAAAACCTGCACCAGCTGCAACAAGAGCAGCCCCTCCAGTCATTACACCAACCCCTCCAAGGGCTGCCATAGCAGCACTGTAGGCTGCGGCTCCTGATAATGTACCAATTGCCGTACCTGTACTCGCTACACCAAAAGCGCTGACAGCAGCCCAAGCTGTGCCAACAGCAGCCGCACTTGACGCAACTCCTACTCCGGCTGCAACACCTAATTTCTTTTTATCTTCAGCATCCATCTGAGTAACAGAAGCAACAGATACCAAAGCAGCTGCACCAAGCAAAGCAGCTCCACCAGTTGCCACTGCCAATCCTCCTAACATTCCTAAACCACCCGTAGCTACAGAACCACCCCCCAACAAAGCCAGGGTTGCATTAGTTGCCGCGCCTCCAGATAGACTGGTGATAGCTACTCCCGTCCCTGCTTTCATTCCAAAAGCTTTAGCAACTGTGGTCACATTCGGCACAAACCCAGATGCTTTCTCAGATGCTTTATTAACTGAGTCCCAAACTTTTTTTACAGAGCCAATAGGAGAATCTTCTGCCGCAGACTTTCCCTTGTCATTAGTTACTGGCTCGCGCATCAGCTTGTACATGACTTTGCAATCATCTGGAATATCTGAATTTAAAATTAGCGAGTCTAATGACTTTAAGAGCGATTGATTGGAAACTTGCTTACCGTCTCTAAGTGTAGTGTAGGCAGCAAGTAACTCTGATTTTTTGCAGCATATACTACTTGTGAAGTTAAGGGAACTATCAGAATTATCAATTAAATTGACGATCAATAAATCACCAGTACTTGCCCTAGATGTGACACTGTACCTAAAGTAGAGTTCTTTGAGTTCGTTACGAAGTGAAGAATTTTGAATGATAGAGTCAAGTTGGTTTAAAACACCAAAATCAGTTATGTTTTCTCCTGCTCTGATATACTGATATGTTCCTCTGATTAACTGCTTTTCAGTTTCATCAAGGTTAGATGCAGCCAAGGCATTTTCAATACACTCTTCAATTTTGATCAACTTAGAATTTTGACTGGCAATATTATAACGCTGACTAACTGATGGGTTAGTCAAAGAAGAAGAAACAATAAAATCTAACAAGTCCTGAGCAGCTAAATCCTTAGTATATTTAGCATCTTTGATTAGCTGATAAACGTTTCTACATCTTATTTTGCTTTCTGGCTTGATATCTACTTTGGTTATGAAGTAATCTATTGCTGTTTCTATATCCAAAGTTTTATCAAATAAAGTGTGTAGAACAACTACAACATCATTACCCTGCAAGCCACACCCTTTTAAGGGTAATTTAGCGCCTTCAAGACTGTTAGCTGGAATCTTGACTTCATAGGTTTTTCCCGATCGCAGTGTAACTTTTTGAGTACCGCCTGCGATTACTGTTTCATAACCTATAAAAATATGATGTAATTCATCTTGGGGTTGAGAATTTGGCTGTGCGATCGCGCTCTGATTGATTTGACTCTTTTCGGGTTGAGAGTCTGAATCTATCATCGCTAGTAATCGATTTAACTCTTCTTCTTGAAAGTCTGGCTGTGTCATCGCTAGTTATGAAGGTAAGGAGCTTGGTAATAAAACTACTACTTAATTATTAATAGTATATAATTTTTCTAAAAAAAATAATCTCAGTAAAAACCCTGATTAATTCATGAGCATCAGCGAAAACAGCTAGGAATTTTCCTGCATTTGCCTCTTCACTAGCGTGCGATCGCGCAGTGCTTTGTACGTGTAGACGCGAGTTCACTCGTCCGGTTCCTCTTTGGTTCGCAATCCAACCACCAAAAATCCTCACTATGTCAGTTTGTGGATCTAAGCTATGTATGGTAGAAGTAGCCTACATGGTCAACCTTTATCTCAAACTTGACATAAAGCATAGTGAGTACTAAACGTCTGCCAGAAAGCATTGCCCATGTCAGGGTTACTCGCCAATCCTGGCAACACGGCTTCCTTGAAGGGGAAGTCAGCGCGGGTGACTTTGAGTGGCAGTTTCAATGGCATTTTCGCCGGGGAGAACTGTCTGTTAAGCCTTCTCAAGGTCGTGCGTTAATTAAAGAACCCCTCGGTCGCTTCTTGGAGCAACGAGACTACGAGCTAGAGCCTGGAGGAGATTATGCTTTTACTATTCGGGCTGAGTTATAAGGCTTTAGGGAATGGGTAATAGGTAATAGGGAACGCGAAAATAGGGAACGTGAGAATATGAGCTAGCCGACGCTTTGAGATTAGCAAGTTCGCAATTAATTTATACCGCTGATTCGGTTAAGCGATTTAAGTATCTTTCGATTAAGAGGATGGCAACAATGTCATCTATAGGTCTTGGTGGTTGTCGCATACCTTGTGGCAATAGTTTCGAGAGTCCTTTGGGTGGGTACATTTGCCAATAGCGATCGCGTGCTTCTAAGCTGGTGTAACGCTCATCCACTAAAATGATATTCAACGGCTCTTTAACTTGTTCAGTTATTTGCTGTTTCCAGCGTTTTGCCGTAGTTTGGTCGCCCATCACCATCAAGGAAATCGGGTAATTTTGGCGCAGTTTCTCAATTGAGGCGATCGCCTCACTTGACAAGACAACTTGATGATAATGCAATTGCCGATCTAGCCCCATCACTGCTAAACCACACTTATCTTTACCCGGATCGAAGCCCAAAATCACTGGTTGCGTCGCCGAAAATTCACGAATAGTCATATTAAATACGTTAATAGTTAATAGTTAATACTTAAGTAAGTACGCATAAATAAAAACACCTGTTTCCACAAATTTAATTCATCTTATTTTCTGACAACGCCCATTACCCATTCCCCATTCATTTTTTATGTACTAAAAATAATTTGTCCGTTTTGTATAACAAGTAATCTTACTTTCAGTGGTCCGACTGTATAAATATCTTCTGCTGCAACAGCTTTAATATCCACAGGTTGATCGTACTGCTTTAGTTGAGCAATAAACCGAAGCACCGGACCCTCTACTTGAATATCTTCGACAATTCCTGCATTGCGGGCGCGAAATTGAGAAGCCGAAATTAGCAGTTGTAGCCGCTGCTGCAACTGATAGGATGTCATGGTTTGCGGATCGGCAGTAGTTGTAGCCACGACTTCTCCCCCGGTAAAGACAACTTGATTTCGCGCTGCATCGGCAAAAAATTCTATCTGCTTTTCACCCCTGACGTAATTACCAGCAGAGAAAATTCGCACCGCGTATTCTCGACCATCACTAATCTGCTTGCTGAGTTGCTCAACCCTCTCTTGGGTAACACGTAATATTTGCACATTATTGACAGGATTTGTATTTGGTTCAGCTAATTCTATGTTGGCATTACGGTTAGCTTCTTGTAATAGTTGAATCACAGCAGTACGGGCAACGGCAGGTTCAGGAGCGCGAATTACGCCAGCAGCAATAACTTGACCCCGAACCAAAGCAACTTTACCCAAACGCAAGTAGCGAAAAGACTCGTAATATTTTTCTAGCCTTGCCACTTCCTCTTCTAGATAGTCCTGTTGTGTTTCTAGTTCTTTGAGCCGAGATTCTCTTTGGGTAATTACTTGCTCTCGCGAGGCAATTGCTGAATTGCGCTCTCTGATGAGTCGATCTAGTTGAGAAATTTTTCGATCGCGCTGTTCGATAGTTTCTTGGCGATTAGCAAGTTCGCGATCGCGTTTTTTAATTGCTGTTTGAGCCTCTGCGATCGCTTTTTTGGCTTCATCAAATAATCGTTGGCGTTCTCCCCTCAAGCGTTGAATTCCAGCCACTAGTGCTTTCTGTTGCTGGGAAACGCTTGAGAGTTGATTTATAGCTTGTTTATATCGACTAACAACTTGATCTAGCTGGTTTTGCGTGCGTTGCAGGTTCGCTTGAGTTTGAGCCTGTTGAGCAATAGTACGGTTTAATTGAGCTTGTGTAATTTGTTGTTTAGCATTTGCCTCTTTCAACGATTGATTAGTCTGCTGCAATTGTTGTTGAGCTTGGGTTTGTTCTTTTTTGGCTTTGTCTAGTTCAACTTCTACTTGACTTTTTTGCGCTTCTGCGGTTTTTAGCTGGTCGCGCTTGTGCCTTAAGTCTCTTTGAATATCTTCTAGCTCAAAGACTCCTTTACGCAATCCTTCATCAGCGGCGAATAAAATACCTAAAGTTGACGCGGAAATTAAACCGCCTGTGAAAATAGTTACCAGTACTGCGGTCTTTTTGGGACGCAGCTTGAATAGAGAGAGGCGTGCTTTGCCAACCCGTGTGCCAATGCGATCGCCCACAGTGGCTATCACGCCCCCTAGAATTAAAATTGCCGCTATGAGGATGTACCCGGTGGTCATATAACGCTACCGAATCCTTCCAGATACAGCCTACTACTTTCAGTCATTCTTTGCGGTTAATTTGAGGTTGGCAATAGCAAAACAATTCCCTTTTTAGATTTACCTTCACATAATGGTATTATTTCTAAAAAATGAACGAGCGCTATTGCCTAAGCCTCAATTGTATGCTAAGTAAATTGCCTGCTTAAAGTAACAGGTTTGTGAACAGTAATCTTTTTCTTGTGAATGGAAATCATCTTCTTTTCGCGCAAATCGCCCAGTAAGCGGGTGACGGTGACGCGAGTCGAACCAATTGCCTCAGCGATCGCCTGATGAGATAGCTTCAGATCAATTGTAATTCCATCCGCACAAGGAATGCCAAAATCCCGACACAGAATCAACAGAAAACTCACCAACCTCGAACCCATATCTCGGTGAGCGAGAGTTTCAATCATCATCTCTGTCTGTAAAATGCGCGAAGATAGACCCCGCAACATTAACATCGACAATTCGGGATTTTCCTTCAGTGCTTGCTCAACCTGTTCAATTGGTGCTGAAAGCAAGTCCACGGGTGTAAAAGCAACAGCATGGTAAAACCGATCTGACTTATTTCCCGTTAGTAATGACAATACACCAAAAACGCTATTTTCCCTTAGTAGTGCTACAGTTATTTCTTCTCCTGCCTCATAAACCCTGGAAAGTTTTACAGCACCTTTCAAAAGAAAATAAACTCTTTCGGCAGGATCGCCAGGAAAAAAGATCGTTTTATTGCGTTCAAACGTTTCCACAACCGGCGGAAACGCTCCGGTTGCCATTTGACGAAAAACATTTGCTAGGGCTTTATCTTGTGCCACGATCATCTACCTTCCCCTACCCAATGCCGGAAAAATTAAAACTGATTTCCTAAGAATACACCCGAAAAATCAATAACACACCGTCAACCTTTTTGTACTTTACTATACTTATGGTCATATATTCATAGCTATTTGTTTATAATGATACATAATTTTTGATAGTTCCAGCTACTAGTCCTTAATAGCTACGATCCAAAGTTGTACTCAACAGGTTTTTTCTCAAAAAATTCACGCTTTCTTGAGAATATCTTAAGGAAGAAGCAAGAATCTATTCATTCCCCAAGGAACCGACGACAAAATACTCAATAGCAAATACTGCTAAAACTCTCGACAAACCAGGCTCAGATTCTAGTATGCTCAATCTGTGATCGTGTACGTTAAAAATTTTTATGTTAAATCTCGCCGGGAAAAACGCTCTAGTCACAGGCATTGCCAACAACCGCTCGATCGCTTGGGGAATAGCCCAACAACTGCACTCTTGCGGCGCCAACATCGGTATTACTTACCTTCCAGATGACCGAGGTAAAATGGAAAAAAAAGTCGCGGAATTGGTCGAACCCCTCAGTCCTAGTTTGTTTCTTCCGTGTAATGTAGAAAATGATGAGCAAATTCAATCTACTTTTAATACAATCGCCGAAAAGTGGGGCAAATTAGATATTTTGATCCACTGTCTTGCTTTTGCGAACAAAGAAGATTTGACTGGAAATTTTAGTCAAACCTCGCGTCCAGGTTTTAATAAAGCTTTAGAAGTTAGCACTTACTCATTAATCCAGCTAGCAGGTGCAGCCAAACCTTTAATGACAGAAGGTGGTAGCATTGTTACGCTCACATATTTAGGTGGCGTTAAAGTGATTCCTAACTACAACCTCATGGGAATCGCTAAAGCCGGCTTAGAAATGAGCGTGCGTTACCTTGCATCTGAATTAGGTCCGCAAAATATTCGCGTAAATGCCATCTCCGCAGGTCCGATTCGCACTT
This sequence comes from Tolypothrix sp. VBCCA 56010, assembly GCF_050875635.1. Taxonomy (NCBI): domain Bacteria; kingdom Bacillati; phylum Cyanobacteriota; class Cyanophyceae; order Nostocales; family Tolypothrichaceae; genus Tolypothrix; species Tolypothrix sp. VBCCA 56010. Next base: position 16,401 of record NZ_JBPAOH010000091.1, on the reverse strand, counting down.
TAGCATCGAGTGCCGTGGGCGGCATTTTGGATATGATTCATCATGTAGAGCAAGTTGCACCTTTACGACGCACTGTCAGTCAACTAGAAGTAGGCAATGCGGCAGCTTTTTTATCTAGCGATTTAGCCAGCGGAATTACTGGACAAGTCCTGTATGTAGATGCAGGATATGAAATCATGGGGATGTAAAATTGGGCAAAGGGCCCTATCGCATTGGGGAGGACACCTGCACAGTCAGGGCAATGCCCGACTTGAGCAGTGTGTCCGCCATCGGCAGTGCGTTGGAGAGCCAGCGCCGTGGGCGGCTTTGCCGACTTGAGGCATCTGGTGTCCGGGTTTCCGGGCAGCCGTGCATCTGCCGTAATTGATAATTATTCCCATATTCCATGCCCCATGCCCCATGCCCCATGCCCCATGCCCCATTCCCCATTTCCTATGCAAATAAGCGATCGCCAACTTCTTTCCTCACACCACGACCAGCCAAATAAAACTTCTCGCATTGCCTCAGTTAGCCGCACTACTGGTGAAACCGATGTGCAAGTCACCATCAACCTAGATGGTACAGGTATTTGTAATGCCGCAACTGGCATTCCCTTTTTGGATCACATGCTGCATCAAATAGCTTCCCACGGACTGATTGACTTGGATGTTCAAGCTAAGGGAGACTTAGAAATTGATGACCACCACACCAACGAAGATGTAGGTATTACTTTAGGGCAAGCATTAAGCCAAGCATTAGGCGATCGCAAAGGCATTGTCCGCTTTGGTAATTTCCTCGCACCTTTAGATGAAGCTTTAATTCAAGTGGCGCTGGATTTTTCCGGTCGTCCCCATATAAGCTATGGTTTAGAAATTCCTACGACTCGCGTGGGAACTTACGACACCCAACTAGTACGGGAATTTTTTGTAGCGGTGGTAAATCATAGCCAAATGACGCTACACATCCGTCAACTTGATGGCATTAATTCCCATCACATTATTGAAGCGACATTTAAGGCGTTTGCGAGGGCAATGCGGATGGCGGTAGAAATCGATACCCGTCGTGCTGGTATGATTCCCAGTTCTAAAGGCGTTTTATGAAGAAGAGGGGGAAAGGTTAAAGGGTAAAGGGAAAAGGAAGAAGTAGTTTTAAACATTCGTACTAATTTTAAATCAAGGATGCCCCTTTGCCCTTTGCCCTTTGCCCTTTGCCCTTTTCCCTTTGTATAAATATAATATCTTTGCTGTAGCCACAAGCACAATTTAAATAGAAATGAAGTCTGTTGCAGATACGCCTGATTCTCAACTAAGTACTACAGACCGTGCGCCAGTAGTGTTAACTTCCGAGTTAAGAAAAGTCTATCGTACCGGCTTTTGGATGAATCAAAAAGTCGTATCCCTCAAAAGCTGTTCTTTAAAAGTTTACAAGGGAGAAACCTTTGGTTTGTTAGGACCAAATGGTGCAGGGAAAACTACGCTTTTAAAATTGTTGCTGGGAGTTATCCGTCCCACGGCTGGACGAGGATTATTATTGGGTAGACCGCTAGGCGATCGCACTGTTAAAGAACGTATCGGCTATTTACCTGAAAATGCCTATTTGTATGATTATCTCACTGGCTGGGAATTTTTGCAGCTAGCAGCCGGACTATTCCAAATTCCCCAAAGCGTGCAACGCCAACGCATCCCGGAACTGGTAGAATTAGTGGGCTTATCTCCAACGGATGCTCGCAAAAAACAGATGCGTCGCTACTCCAAAGGAATGCTACAGCGTGTGGGTATGGCACAGGCATTAATTAACGATCCAGAACTGGTGTTTTTAGATGAACCAATGTCTGGACTCGATCCGGTGGGACGCTATCAAATGCGAGAAATTATCCTATCGTTAAAAGCTGCTGGCAAGACAATTTTTTTCAATAGCCATATTCTCAGTGAAGTAGAGAAAATATGCGATCGCGTTGCTATTCTCTCTCAAGGTCAATTAATTTGCTCTGGTTCCCTCAATCAACTTTTAGGAACTAAAAGCACATATCGTGTCAAAGGTCAAGGTGGTGACTCGGAAGTTCTCAAAAAATGGATACCTAGTCTAGAATTTGAACCTGATGGTTCTTGGCAAGGCGAACTACAAAAAGATTACTATGATTTTCTTGCTAGTCTCCGCTTGATGAATGGGCAGATTATTGCTATGAACTTGTCTGGTCTTTCCTTAGAAGAGTTTTTTATGCAACAAGTTAAAAAATAAAATCATTCTGTTAAGTAATATAACAAAGCAACTATGCTAAAAGCTGTAATGCTGAGAAAATCTAATATGAGTTTATTTATAATCAAGTTATTTGGAAAATATACCAGTCTTAAATAGAAGCCTGAAAAATAAGATTCCCGACTTCTTCAAGAAGTCGGGAATCTGAAGGAATCAGTTCAGCTCGATTTTTTCATAAATTAGCTAGTCTTTTTATACCTAGTTGATTATATTTATCAAAACTATACTTTTTTTGTTCTCTTTTATAAAGCCTGCATGAGATTTGAAAATATCGTTCTTTGCGCTACATCATCTTAGTATATAATCAAGAAAAGAAAATTTGATGCTTGCCTAAATTGAATTTATTCCTTCTCGAAAATTTGCCGAATAAAACTTTAAGTTAACTTTACCAAAAATTCAAATCAAATCAACAATTTGCCTCCGGAAAAAAAAGCTTTTTTATGAAAATAAGAATGTTGGGGAACTTGAATACTTACGTATAGTCAAGAGAAGAATGTTAATAGAGCACTTTATTTATGGTGGTATCAGCTAAGTATGCTTAATACAGGTATGTTGAAATTCCTCACCCAGTCAGTTGCAAGTGTAGCGTTGTTAATGGCTCTTAGTGTCGCTTTGCCGGATGTTAGCCAAGCTCAAAGACAACCCCGAGCAGCAGCAGCTACCAGACAACTCGATGCAAATTACACCTTAGGAGGAGGCGATCGCATCCGGGTTAACGTGTTTGAAGTGCCAGAATATACGGGCGAGTACCAAATACCTCCTGGAGGCGCGATCAACCTACCTTTGATTGGCAGCGTCGCCGTTCAAGGGCTAACAACCGAACAAGCATCTGACGAAATTGCCAGAAGATATGCTCGCTTTCTCAAACGTCCCCTAATCTCAGTCAATCTTTTATCACCTCGTCCGATTAACGTTATCGTCGCTGGAGAAGTGTCACGTCCTGGCGCTTACTCTCTCAGCTTGCAAGGAGGCGCCGGTAACGATCCTGGCGTGCAATACCCAACCGTATTAGCCGCAATTACAACAGCTCAGGGGACACTCAGTAATGCGGATATAACTCAAGTGCAATTACGGCGCAAGCTAGGACGCAGCGGTCGAGAGCAAGTAGTCACAATCAATTTGAAAGAACTCATCCGAACAGGCAGGTTATCACAAGATATTACCTTGCGGGATGGAGATACGATTGTTGTGCCAACAGCAGCCAGACTCGACTTGGCAGAAGCACGCAATTTATCTGCCGCTAACTTTGCCGCTGACCCCACCAGACCCCGCACGGTAGCAGTAGTTGGTGAAGTGAATCGTCCGGGATCGTATCTTGTTACCCAAGGTGATACAGGTGGGGGAAACGCAGGTAGTGCTGGGGCTGGGGTAAGTATCACCGGTCAGCCAACTGTAACGCGGGCACTTCAGTTAGCTGGAGGAATTACACCACAAGCTGACATTCGCAACGTCAAAATCCGCCGACAGACAAGAGCCGGTGGAGAACAAATTATAGATATCAATCTTTGGCAACTATTGCAAAGTGGTGATGTCAATCAAGACACAATTTTGCAAGACGGAGATACGATTTTCTTCCCAACTGCAACAGAAATTAACGCAGCAGATGCTACCGTGTTAGCTAATACTACTTTGTCTGCGGCTACTATTCAAGTTGGGGTAGTAGGCGAAGTTAAAAGACCCGGGACTGTAGATATTAAGCCTAATAGTTCCTTAAATCAAGCGATACTTGCTGCGGGTGGATTCGATGGTGCTAATGCTAGCAGTTCTGCTGTCGATTTGGTTCGCCTCAATCCTGATGGTACTGTCAGCAAACGTAAAGTCAAAGTCGATTTTTCCGCAGGCATTAATCCGCAAACTAATCCGATACTCCGCAATAATGATGTTGTCGTAGTTTACCGCTCTGGTACAGCCAAGGTTGGTCAAACCGTAGGCAGTATTATCAATCCTGTAGCTGGTGTGTTAGGTATTCTGCGATCTTTATTTCTTGGTTTCTAAATAAACATATTGGGGGCGTTTGTCAAGCTTTTTCGTCTTCTTTGGGAGCGATCGCGCTTCCTGCTTTGGGTAAAAGCGATCGCATTTTTTATTCAATATGACATGCTGTTTGCTACTGTTAGCAGTTAAGTAGGCACAAAAAAGAGCGATCGCATAATATCATCTCCTTAGAATTACACATATTGTAGAGACGTTACAAAAGGAACGTCTATGCGTGACGGTTGCGTGTTTTTATTACTGTTAATGAGCGCGGACATCATATAAGCCATCGCCTTTAACTTCTCTTAAGCTACGGATATGTTAAACTTGTCATACAAGCTTATGACAAAATCAAATAGTTATGCGAATTAATGCGCGATTAGATGAAGAGTATGCTCACAAACTAACTTACATTCAACAGCAGACCGATCAAGCAGTAACGGATGTAATTAAAACTGCTATTGATTTATACTACAAGCAGCTTCAGCAGCAGAAACCACTAGATTTGCTGACACAAACTGGTTTTATTGGTTGTGGACAGGCAGATGCTAATTTGTCTATAAACTACAAGTCAATTTTGACAGATAACTTGAAAGATAAGTATGGTTATAGTTGATACGGGCTTTTGGTTAGCCTTAGCAAATCGAAATGACTCGTATCACCAAAAAACAGTAACAGTACTTGCAAATCTCAACGAACCTCTGATTACAACTTGTTCCGTCGTTACAGAAACTTGTTATTTACTATTAAAAACGATGGGCAACCACGCGCAAGGAAGTTTCATCAATAACTTATATCTAGGGGTATTTACGGTTTTTGATTTGCAACCGTATCATGGTAGACGTATTTGTGAACTGATGGAAAAATATGCGAACTTGCCAATGGATCTTGCCGATGCTTCACTAGTGGTTTTAGCAGAAGATTTGGGGCATGGAAGAATTTTATCGATAGATTTTCGAGATTTTAATACCTATCGCTGGAAAAATCACCATCCATTTGAAAATTTGATGGTGTTGGATAGTTAAAGGGTGGTGTGGAGGCGCATTTTTTTGTGCAAAACTCGACTTTACCCAATGCCCAATCTATTAATTAATCAACATATACTTCTGAATATGAGCATTTTTTGGATTGCTGCCGCGTGATAAAACAGCATTTAGTAAAAGTCGCCAAGCCACAGGAGAAAGTACAGATAAATCAAGCATATGCAAAACGGTGTTAATGTTTCTTTGCTTGAGTGCAACTATTGCCCAATGTAACTTCAAATAATTCTTAATATCCGCAAGCGCAGGGATATTAGAGCGATGTTTTTCATTCACAAAGGCGTAAATTTTCTCTTTCATCAAAATATTTGTATCGAGTCGCTTTTGCAGAGAAAATTTTTGATTATAAGCACCTGCCCAGATGGTACGGTAAGCTAGGCACTGATTGAGGAAAATAGCATCGCCAAACTGAGCAATGCGAATCCAAGAATCAATGTCATCGCAGTTAGCATCAAGTTTTGAGTCCCAAGCACCAACTTTCAGAAAAACGTCACGACGACACGCTACTTGTACGGGAGTGCCAAAGGGCAAAAGCTCTAAAAGCATACCGTAGTGAATATCAGCTTGGGGAATATAAAAAGCTAATCCAGGACCTAGATGGGGGGTGCGGCTGAGATGCTCCCCATTGTTATCGACTTGAGCTGCGATACAGGATGCGATGACAGCTTGAGAATTCTTTTCTGAGGATACATCATTTGAGACTTCAGCGTGTTTGGCGATCGCTAAAGTCATTTCTGCCAAACAATTCGCTGCTAAGTAGTCGTCATCATCCAAAAATTTAACCCAGTCACCACTAGCTTTGGCAACTCCTGTATTTACCGATGCTGCATGACCTTTGTTAACTTCGTGACGGTGATAAACAACTTGATTTCCCAAGCTTTTGACATAAGCTTCAGTGTCATCAGATGAACAATCATCAACAACTACTACTTCACACTCAATCGTCTGATTAACAGCAGAATCTATCGCTCGTCGCAGCAAGTCTAAACGATTATAGGTGGTGATGACGACACTAAATTTCATAAATCTCACACCTGTGACATAGCCGTTTAAAATATACCTTCTGATTCTGTGGTAGTTGTACCGGAAAAATCTTACTTCGGAAACAACTAGACTCAAAAGGGGTTCTCGAATTATTATGGATGATTGTGAGTTTTTTAAATAGACTATGAACGCGCAAGAAATAATCCGCTCGATTGAAGCGGAACAACTAAAATCTAATTTGCCCGATATTTACGTCGGCGACACAGTTAAAGTCGGTGTCAAAATCAAAGAAGGCGACAAATACCGCGTGCAACCATACGAAGGCGTAGTAATTGCCAGACGTAATGGCGGAATTAATGAAACCATTACAGTACGTCGAGTATTTCAAGGTGTTGGCGTTGAAAGAGTGTTTCTTTTGCATTCTCCCCGGATTGATAGCATCAAAGTTATCCGTCGTGGTAAGGTAAGACGTGCTAAACTGTATTATCTACGCGATCGCGTAGGTAAAGCTACCCGAATCAAACAACGGTTTGACCGTCCTTTGTAATTCGCGCTCTCTATATGGGAGAAATCTCCACTTTGAATCGCGGCTCCTGCCGCTGATTTGTTTTATAAGCTCGCCCATAAGTGTTGATTTAAAAGTCAAATTGCGTTAGACTAGATAAAGTTCAGCGCTTCGGACGCTCATAGTAAACAGCTTGTGCGCTCTTAGTTCAGTTGGTAGAACGCAGGTCTCCAAAACCTGATGTCGGGGGTTCAAGTCCTCCAGGGCGCGCTCTGAAAACAAAATTGCCCGAAACAAGTACACAACTGCTAATTGTTCAGCAAGTACGGAAAGTTTTGGGTATAATTGTATTTGCAGCCTGCTTGACTTTCACCGAAATCGAAAGTAACAGACAATAGCTGTGAATAAAAGCTCGTCAAAGAATCGCGGAGATAAACGACTGTGGCAAAGAAAAACGAAGCAGAAATGCCAGAAACCACTAATGGGTTGAGCATATCCAACTTCTATCAAGGTCTTAGAGAAGAACTGGAGAAAGTGGTTTGGCCCAGTCGCCAGCAGTTGGTAAGCGAATCAGCAGCAGTGTTGCTGATGGTAACACTCTCCGCATCTTTGATATATTTAGTCGATGGATTATTTACTTGGGCAGCAAAACAGGTATTCTGATGGTTGGTGCAACAGACGAACCACGCAACTTAGAAGAAGCAGAAACAGCACTGGATGCTTTGCGAGAAGCACGCTGGTATGCAGTACAAGTAGCTAGTGGCTGTGAAAAGCGTGTAAAGACAAACTTAGAACAGCGCATTCAAACATTTGATGTCGCTGATAAAATTGTCGATGTGAAAATTCCTCACACGCCGGCGGTGAAAATCCGTAAAGATGGCAGTCGCCAAAACACAGAAGAAAAAGTGTTTCCAGGCTACGTGCTAGTGCGGATGGTTATGGACGATGACGTATGGCAGGTAGTGCGAAATACATCCCATGTAATAAACTTCGTGGGAGCCGAACAAAAACGCGGCACCGGCAAAGGTCGCGGTCACGTCAAACCAATGCCGCTAAGTGCCTCAGAAGTAGAACGGATCTTCAAACAGACTGCCGAACAAGAGCCAGTTGTCAAAATTGACATGGCGACTGGTGATAAGATAATCGTGCTGAATGGTCCATTTAAGGACTTTGAAGGCGAGGTGATTGAAGTCAGTCCAGAGCGGAGTAAGCTGAAAGCCTTGCTTTCGATTTTTGGACGAGATACACCAGTAGAATTGGAATTTAATCAGGTTGAGAAACAGAGCTAAATAAAAAATGGCGAAAAAAGTAGTAGCGATTATTAAACTGGCTTTGAACGCTGGGAAAGCCAACCCAGCACCGCCAGTGGGACCGGCGCTAGGTCAACATGGTGTGAACATCATGATGTTCTGCAAAGAGTACAACGCCAAAACAGCAGACCAAGCTGGGATGGTAATTCCGGTAGAAATTTCGGTTTTTGAAGACCGGAGTTTTACTTTTGTACTGAAAACGCCACCAGCATCAGTGTTGATTCGCAAAGCAGCGAAAATTGAAAGAGGCTCAAACGAACCCAACAAAAAGAAAGTTGGCTCGATTACCAAAGCGCAATTGCAAGAAATAGCCCAAACCAAAATGCCCGACCTCAACGCCAATGACATCGAAGCAGCGATGAGGATTGTCGAAGGTACTGCGAAGAATATGGGCGTAGCGATCGCGGATTAGTTAGTGGATAGGGGATAGTGGGAATTTGAAGAGGGGAAAAGGGGAAAGGGGAAAGGGGAAAAGAATTATTACCAATGCCCATTGCCCAATGCCCAATGCCCAATGCCCATCAACTAACAACCATCAACGCTCCAACCAACAAAACAAAATCATATCGGGGGAGAAGCGAAGCTTCGTAATATACCCCAGGAGTAAAGAAAATGACGAAAAAAGTATCGCGCCGATTGCAGGCGCTGCTAGCAAAAGTAGAAGATAAGGATTATGCGCCGATAGATGCTTTATCCTTGTTAAAAGAGACAGCCACAGCAAAGTTTGCCGAAGCAGCCGAAGCGCATATCCGGTTAGGAATTGACCCGAAGTATACAGACCAACAGTTGCGAACCACTGTAGCATTGCCCAAAGGCACAGGACAAATCGTCCGGGTGGCAGTAATTGCCAGAGGGGAAAAAGTAACTGAAGCAAGCAACGCCGGTGCTGATATCGTCGGTTCGGAAGAACTGATTGAGCAGATTCAGAAAGGCATGATGGACTTTGACAAGCTGATTGCCACACCTGATGTCATGCCACAAGTAGCGAGGCTGGGTAAATTGCTTGGTCCGCGTGGTTTGATGCCATCACCCAAAGGGGGAACGGTGACATTTGACGTAGGAAGTGCGATCGCTGAATTCAAAGCTGGTAAATTAGAATTTAGAGCCGATCGTACTGGCATAGTCCATGTTATGTTTGGTAAGGCATCCTTCTCGCCTGAAGATTTGTTGGTAAACTTGAAGGCGTTGCAAGAAACTGTTGACCGTAACCGTCCTTCAGGAGCCAAAGGTCGTTATTGGCGGACAATGTACGTCTCTGCCACAATGGGACCATCGATTAAAGTCGATGTCAACGCCCTACGCGATTTGAAACTGACCGAAGCTGGGTAATAGGGAGTAGAAAGTAGGGAGTAGGGAGTAGGGAATTTTCTCACTACTCACCACTCCCCACTCCCCACTCCCCCTCAAAATTGAATAGGCACGCACCAAAGACAGCAGGTGTCAATAGCTTAATATCCTGCCGAGGTTTGCACTTTGATTGCTTGAAATTGCACTTATAAAAAGTGTGATGACCGCATGAAAAACATTGCAAAACCCCGGCTGATATAGCTGGGGTTTGTTGTTTTCGGTCGGTCAGAAAAAACGCTTTCTTTAGGGAAAGCCAAAAATTGTTTGAGGAGGTGAAACAAAGATGAGTAGAACGGTAGAAGATAAAAAGGCGATCGTTGCTGACCTCAAAGAAACTTTGAGCGAGTCAACTTTGGCACTGGTAATTGAATACCAAGGATTAACAGTCGCCGAAATCACTGACTTACGGCGGCGGTTGCGTCCGAGTGGCACTATTTGCAAGGTAGCAAAGAACACCTTGATGGGAATCGCCATTGAAGGACAGGAAAAGTGGCAACCAATGTCCGAGTTGCTCAAAGGTTCCTCAGCCTTTTTGCTAGTTAAAGATGATTTTTCTGGCGCAATAAAGGCTTACCAAGACTTCCAGAAAGCCAGCAAGAAGACAGAACTTCGCGGCGGCGTTATGGATGGTCGCTTGTTGAAAGAACCTGATGTCAAGGTACTCGGAGACTTGCCATCCAAAGAACAACTCATGGCGCAAATTGCCGGAGGCATCAACGCCTTGGCTACCAAGATTGCTGTGGGTATCAACGAAGTACCTGGTTCCTTGGCGCGTGCTTTGCAAGCAATTTCTGACAAAGATAAAGGCGACAACGCCACCGAAAGCGAGTAGAGACGTTCCACCGGAACGTCTGTACGGGAGTTAGGGGAAAAGATATCAACTATCAACTAACAACCAACAACTATCAACCATCAACTAACAACTATCAACCAACAACTATCAACCAATAAACAAATTACAGGAGTTATATCGATGTCTGCTACAACCGATCAAATTTTGGAACAATTGAAATCTTTGACTTTGCTGGAAGCATCTGAATTAGTTAAGCAAATTGAAGAAGCTTTCGGCGTAAGTGCTGCTGCACCAGTCGGCGGTATGATAATGGCTGCTCCCGGTGGTGGTGCAGCAGCTCCGGCTGAAGCTGCGGAAGAGCAAACCGAGTTTGACGTAGTTCTAGAGTCAGTTCCGGCTGATAAGAAGATTGCCGTACTGAAGATTGTCCGGGAATTGACCGGTTTGGGTCTGAAAGAAGCCAAAGATTTGGTGGAAGCTGCACCCAAGTCTGTTAAAGAAGGTATTGCTAAAGATGCTGCTGAGGATGCCAAGAAGCGCATTGAAGAAGCTGGTGGTAAAGTGACTGTGAAGTAGTCAAAATTCCATTAGACATAGGAGTGGAAAAGATGTAGAGACGTAGCATTGCTACGTCTCTAAGGGTTCTGCATTCTGATAGAGGCGATCGCTTATCAGGCGTTGTGCAAAGCAGGAATTGGAATTCACGACTCTTGTTAAGCTTGCGATCACACACAACGAATGAGAGGACGTTTCAAAGTTGGGAGCAACGCGATCGCCCGACAATACCAAGTTTACACAGTTTATGCATTGCGATCGCTGGGGAAGTAAGTTATTGCAATCATGTTGTGAAGGGTAAAGGGAAAAATAAGGCTTCCCCCGGACAAATGCGGCTGCCTTGGGACGATTGGGAAGTTGCTGATTCAGAAGTGCGCGAGGTCGCAGAACAGTTTGTGACAGCTAATTGCTATGACCCCAAAATAGCAGCGCAGCTATTTAAATAAGTTTTATATTTGACCTAAAGTGCCAGGTATCGAAATCGCCAAATGCTTATGAATTCGTAGAAATTACTAAAGAAATAAATCTTTATAAAAGGCTGGGACGCTTATATGTTACAGTTTATAAGTCGCAGTGCGAGAAACGATAACGACGGGCCAACCGTAACCCGATCGCGACGAAACACAACAGGTATCCCCCCCCTCACCCGTGGGCTGGTTGGATCTTTTTTTATACGTTCCCATTCAAGATCCCCCAAATACCAAATCGGTTGTCTTTCAACCCCCTCCAACCACCCTACTGCACTTGCGAAGCGTAAGTAATTTTTTTCATCGTTATCATTCCAATCTTCTAGTTTAATACCCAGTCTATTTCCTGTACTTACCCAAATTTTCTTTTGCACGCTGAAACCAAAATTACCTTTTGAGTTTTGCACCCAATAATCATCAATTTGTTTAAGGGCAGGACAGGAAAAATTCTCTATTTGTGGGTAATCAAGGTAAAACTCTTCTTCTCTATTAGCAATAAAAAGCATCATATTCCAAGTTTTTTCCTCAGCTTCTTGCCATTGTTTCCCTTTCAAAAAAGATTCCAATTCAGCAAAAAAATGTTGTTTGAGAGATTTCCGAACCTCTTGTCTAAAATTGTCTTGATTCTTATTTGTTAGTAAGTTAAGTAATCCTCGATGGACAGATTCAATATTTTGAGCATTGATAATTTGATTATTTTTAAAGGGGTTAGTTTCGTTCGGATAAAGTTTAATAATATTATATGCTTGTTGATATGCTTCTATTGCTTTTGTTTTATCTTCCTTATAAAGTAAATTTACTTCAGTATTTTTGACTAAAACTTGAATTTGCAGTTTTTGTTCCGAATTAATATTATTCCCTTTATCTTGTAAATAGTTCAAACTTTCTGTGATATTTATTCGTGCATCATCTGGCTTTTTAAGTTGCTGATATGCTTGCGACATAGAAGCAAGTAATAGAGCTTGTTTGAGATTGTGGTCATTAACTCTAAAAGATAAACCAGCCTGTTTTAAAGCCTCATCCGACTCAGATATAAGATTATTATTTCGTAACTCTCCAGCTAATTGAGATAATTTTTGAACATTTTCAACATCTTTCTTTCCCAAAGCAAGCTGAGTTTCTAAACTATCTGCTTGTTTCTTTGCTGCTTGTGCTTGTCGATTAGCGTCATCAGCGATTTTTTGTGATTCTTCAGCTTTACGTTGTTCAACTTGAGCTTGTTTTTTTGCTACTTGTGCTTTTCGATTAGCGTCATCAGCGATTTTTTGTGATTCTTCAGCTTTTTGTTGTTCAACTCCAGCTTGTTTTTTTGCTACTATCGCTTTTTGGTTAGCAGCATCAGCATTTCTTTCTGCATTTTGAGCTTGTTTTATTGCTGCTGTAGCTTTTTGATTAGCATCGTTAGCATTTATTTGTGCTTGTTCAGCTTTTCTTTTTTCTTCTTTAGCTTTTTCTGTTGCTTGTTGTGCTTGTTGTTTAGCAGCATTGGCAATTGTTTGTAATTGTTGAGTTTGCTGCTTAAAGGCTATAACTTTCTTACCTTCTTCCTCAGCTTTTCTATTAGCATATTCAACCTTTTTGTTCGCTTCTATCGCTTTTGTATTAGCCTCTTGAAACCTTTCTTGTGCTTTTAGTGCTTTATTTCCTTCTGTTGCTGCAAATACCCCTAAAATTGCAGCAACCAATAAAGCCAATAATAAAACAGCCGAACCATTACGAATCTGCCGTTTAGCTTTTTTATTCGCTTCCGTTAATAATAGGTTTCTTTCCTCAGTCGCTTCCCTGTCCTTCCTCTCCCTCTCTAACTGCGCTTCTATTTCTCTCGCAGCAATTTCCTCTTGAATTTCTTTCTCTCTACTAGCAGCTAAAAACTGTTTATCTTGATAACTTAAATTCTTATTTTTCCCCCATTCCTCAGCATCTTTTAGCGCATTACCGCGCAAAAGTCGTGACTCATCAACACACCCAGAAGCAACCCAAGCTCTAAAAGCTTCCGAATAGGGACGCAATTTTTTTAATTCAGCTTCAACCCAATTTTGATTAAAAACTTCTTGATAAATTCGATTAAAAAGTATTAATTTCTCCTGCTGTTTATCAACTAAACCCGATAATAATAACTCGCTTTGTTCTGCACTATCATTATTTACCACATCTCCATGAGAGTGAATTTGCTGATACAAATCTAATAAATATCCAGCCCGCTCCTCATCTCTTAAAATTCGGCTGCGAATAGTGCGTAAATGTTCAGGTTCATCTTGAGATTCCCAACTTTCAATTATCCGTGATTTGACAACTGACTCAACGGTGCGTGGGTTTTCCTTCTCTGATTCTTCCACCATAAACTGACACAATTTCTGCGTCAAAAATGGTTGTCCTCCCGTCCAATTTAATATCTCCTGCATCACCACTTGAGAATCTGGAAATTTCCCTTCCAAACCCTTTCTTAAAGGTTCCACTTCATGCAACTGAAAACCTTTGAGATTAATTGCTCTGCCAATATTAAAAGGTGTGCGTTGCTTATCTTGAATTAAATTACTCGGAGAAGCTACCCCCAACAAACAAAAAGTGAGACGATTATAATCCGAATTATCAACCCGTTGATTATGACAAGCGCGAATTAAAGCAAAAAAGTCATCCGTGGGAAAGTTTAGACTGAGAACACTATCAATTTCATCAATAAAAATAACAATATTTTCTTTTACTTCAACTAACAAAACCTCTTCAATAAACTTCCGAAATCTTGTTACTTCTGAGTGTAATTTATTCTTGACCCACCACTCTGCTAAATCTACATCTAAAGCAAAAGTTTCAATTAAATTATCAATCAAATCCACATACCACTGTTCGGGTGTCACATTTTGCACACCACCCGCAGATAAATCAATCGCAGCACATTCCACCCCAGCATCTCGCAACCGTCGCATAGTTCGCACCCGGATGCTAGATTTTCCTGATTGTCTGGAGTTTAAAACATAACAAAACTTCCCTGCTGTCAGCGATTCATATAATTCTTTGTCAGCTTCCCGTGTGACGTAGGTGCTGGCATTTTCTGGTAGACTGCCGGAAAATCTGTATTCGTCAAACATGATTTACCCCAAACAGAACTGAAAAATAAAATTCTTGTAGGGTGTGTTAGGACGAATGTCCTAACGCACGGAAAATATCGGATGGTGCGTTAGCAAAGCTAACACACCCTACCACGAAATCTAGGAAATCACCCCAAACGGAACTGAAAAATAGACTTGTTGTAGGGTATGTTATTACCATAAGTAGATAAACGTTCCTATTAACATTTTACGCTGATACATGTGTGTTTATAGCGTATGTAGCGGTTCCTGACCTGGTGAGGTACGTTTTAAAAGCTATTAACTTTAATAAACAAGATTTGGGTGTACCTCAGTTGCTTAGAAAACGCTATATAACAGGGAGTTAATTTTAGAAAAAAGTAATGGCGGCTAAAGATTTATTTTATGATGCAGTAAAACAAGCACTTTTAAAAGAGCAGTGGGTGATAACTGGTGACCCATTAATCATTAAAATTGATAAAGTTAAACTGGAGATAGATTTAGCTGCTGATAGAGTTGTTGCGGCTGATAGGGCAGGGCAAAAAATAGCAGTTGAAATTAAAAGTTTTCTAAATCCTTCAGCAATAACAGATTTTCATGCAGCGTTAGGGCAATTTTTAAACTATCGTTTGGGTTTGCAAATGACCGAATCTGATAGACTTTTATATTTAGCTGTTCCTATTGATACATATAATACTTTGTTTCAACAGAGGTTTATTAAAGAGGCTGTAAAAATTTACCAACTCAAGCTGTTAGTTTATGACCCAGTTAAGGAGGAAATTGTTGAATGGAAAGATTAGATAAATATCGAAAAATAGTTCGCCAACTACTAACTTCTATTGCCACAGTAGGCTACTGTGAATCAACTACAGATGTGGAATGTCAGTTTGTATGTGATACAGAAAATGACCATTATCAATTATTAGATATTGGTTGGGAAGGATATAATCGTATTTATAATTGTTTTATTCATATTGATATCAAAGATGGAAAAATTTGGATTCAAGAAAATATGACGGAAAATGATTTAGCTCACGAGTTGGTTGAGATGGGTGTAGATAAGAAAGACATTATTTTAGGTTTGCATCCGCCATATAAGCGTCCATTAACAGGTTATGGTGTAGCGTAGTTGTTTATTTATAGAGCAATACGCTTGGTGTTAAGGATTTTTGTGGGCATTATATCCGTTAGGTAGTTCAGGCTAACACACCCTACGAAATCACCTGAAAAGTAAAATTTTTGTAGGGTGTGTTAGGACGAATGTCCTAACGCACCGAAAATATCGGATGGTGCGTTAGCAAAGCTAACACACCCTACGAAATCACACCAAACGCTCATAAAAATACTGACGATATAAATCACAGCTAGGAACACAATCATTACCTGAAAGTTTCACTAACCCCAAACTATGCAGCTTAAATGCAACTTCAGCATCAAGTCGCACAGGTGCATTTGCCCTTACCACTTTTTTATACCCTACCTCTAGCGGAGAATTATGTTGTAGATGCCATAATAGTTGTCGCAGATAATCGCTAAATATTCCCTCTTCTGTGGGTGCAAGGGTAAACAATTGCTCTAAGTTAATTTGCTGATTTTTGAGGTTAACAAATGCTTGTTGCAGTAAATAAGGGTGTCCTCCTATCAACTTTATCAACTTAATTAAATTTTGTCCCAATTGTTTATCTAACTCATACTCAGTCGCTAAAGCTTTTACCTGCTGCTGATTAAATTCAGGTAATTCAATTGGTATCCCAACATTAAATGGTGAGTGATTGCTATCCAAAGAAGGATAAACTTCAGTCGAATGAACTACCACTAACCGCAGTTTCTTCCAAATATTAGCTACCCTATCTCCTCCTTTGGCATTTTCATACCAACCCCGCAAGAGTAAGCAAAATTGAGAAAAAATATCTGGATATTGAAACAGTCGCTCAAAATTATCTATCGCAAAAACTAAGGGACTTTCGCTAACTGATAATAAATGCTTTTGAAAGTAACGAGTACAATTTTTATTTACACCATATACAGCAGATTGCGGGTTTATGAAGTACAGTAACAGCAGTTTGTAAACCAGTTTTTTAGATGCTTGGGATTAACCAAATCGAGTGCTGTAGCAATCAAAGTAT
>NZ_JBPAOH010000090.1:0-32143 GCF_050875635.1 Tolypothrix sp. VBCCA 56010 | reverse complement strand
CGAATGTTAGCGTTAACTTTTTCATCTTTGAGGAAGTTGAGGATTTCGGGTGCGTACTTTGCCCCCGCTTCTCCCAAATTGCCTAATGCTACCGCTGCACTGCCACGAATGTTAGCGTTAACTTTTTCATCTTTGAGGAAGTTGAGGATTTCGGGTGCGTACTTTGCCCCCGCTTCTCCCAAATTGCCTAATGCTACCGCTGCACTGCCACGAACGTTAAAGTTAACTTTTTCATCTTTGAGGATGTTGAGGATTTCGGGTGCGTACTTTGCCCCCGCTTCTCCCAAGTTGCCTAATGCTACCGCTGCTCTGCCACGAACGTCAGCGTCAACTTTTTCATCTTTGAGGATTTTAGCAGCTTTATAGGCAATATCCTCCGGTTTCTTCAGCACAGCTTTCAAATCTTTCGCTTCATATTCAGCTAATTTGTTAAAAGCAAGTTGCTGCACTTGCGGATAGCCATCGTCAAGGGCTGCTAATATACCATTAATCTGCCACGGTTGCGGCTTCGGTTTGGGTGCTTCTTTGGCACTCACCCAAGAGAAGGAGAAAAGGAAAACAAGGAATAAAGTAAAAGGGAACAGGAAAAAGGGCGATCGCTTGCTGGTTTTGCGAGCAGTTTTCAGCATGGGGGACAAGGAGACAGGGGGACAGGGGGACAGGGGGAGGCGGTGTACGCAGTTTATAGGAGTTACGCTGTTGGTATAATAACAGGTGGTTAATTGTCTCCTGTTGTTAACCACGGAGCAAGTATTTTATCTTTTAGTTATCTTCATTTCCCTTAACGAAGATTTCGGATTGCATTCCGCAAAACCGTGGGGAATTGAGGGTTGAAATTTAAACGCAGAGGAACACAGAGGTAAGCGCAGAGGCACGCGGAGAATTCACTTGTGACCCGATGCAATGTTAATGCATCCCCATGCATTGTTAATGCATCCCCATGCATTGTTAATGCATCCCCATGCATTGTTAATGCAACCCGATGCATTGTTAATGCATCCCCATGCATTGTTAATGCATCCCCATGCATTGTTAATGCAACCCGATGCATTGTTAATGCAACCCGATGCATTGTTAATGCAACCCGATGCATTGTTAATGCACCCCGATGCAATGCGATCGCCTTTTTGCTAAAATTCATAAGTCTGATAAATTGTCAAGCATAATTATGGATTCTCTCAAACAACAGATTGTCCAGAAACTAGAACGCTTACCAGAAGAAGCACTTCAGCAAGTTCTAGACTTTGTTGCTTTTTTGGAGTGGCGCGGGGAGAATCATAAACAGTTATTATCCGTAAAAAGTGAAGATTCACGGCAAGAAGATGACGCACAATGGCTAGAGACTGACTTATCTAACTTGGATAGTTATGATGCTTATGATTGGCAACCAGGAGAACTAAATGAGGGTCTGCCTGTTAAGTATTATCCTGGAAAGGGAGTAGTAATAGTTGAGGAATGACGACGACTCGTTCTTTACAGTTTGGGGACATTGTAACAGCACGATTTCCTCAACAAAACCCGCAAGGTCGCGAACAAGAAGGCTATAGACCCGCTATTGTGGTAGGGTTTCCCAGTCGTTTAGGTATACCGCGTTTTGAATTGATAGTCCTCATCCCGATGACAACCGATAAAGGACAACAATGGGCTAATACTTCACCTGATTTATATCTACGTTTTGCTGCGGGAATTGCAGGCTTAAAGTCCCCATCTATTGCGCTATTGGATCAACTCAGGGTTTTAGATGCTAATCGGATTGTCGCATATCGGGGAAGTCTGACACCTGAGCAGTATGAACTCATTTTAACAGGGCTTGGGCGGATGATTAGTCCTTGATTTTAGCGATTGGGCGAATAGTATTCGCTACTACACAAACAAAGTCCAGATGGTGCGTGGACTTATGCATCTCAATGCAATGCCATTGTCACTCGATGCAATGCGATCGCCTTTTTGCTAAAATCCATAAGTCTGATAAATTGTCAAGCATAATTATGGATTATTCAAACAACAGATTGTCCAAAAACTAGAACGCATACCAGAAGAAGCAGGTGAATAATTGGAGCCAACGGCAGAGCAAAAGACGGTGATGTACAGAATTTGTCAGCAATTAACCAAGATGTACAGACCTATATATTTAATCACCACTGATAGCAGGACAGGCGATTTAATAATTATTGCGGGCGAAGAAACAGAGATATCAATTAGCCCCGAAGGGAAGGTGAACTATGAGTCAACCGAAGCCGAATTTTGAGCAAATGACCATCAAGCAGCTAAGGACTTATGTTTTAGCTCACAGAGATGATGAAGACGCAATACACGCCCTTGCTATACGTCTACGGAATGAAGGAAGGACAGGTACAGTAGATGAATTTTTGGCACATCTTCAACAGCAAACCGAATGACTTGGGCGGATGATTAGTCGTTGATTTTCCGGTCGTGCGTAGACGCGTAGCCTGCGGCAAGCCGCAGGCTAGCGGCTTGTCTGTGACATCGCTTGTTTTGTTTGTTGATGGCACGGTAAACTGAGTGTGGCGATCGCACTTGGGCATTTTCTGTTGCAAGATAAATTGTGATTATTTCTTGTAATTCTTATGTGCGCTCAAAAAGTAAGTTAATGAGGCAATTACCAAGGCAACACTACCACCAAAAGTTAAAAAATTAGCATCACCTGACCAGGTTACAGCTTGCCCTAAAAACAATACACTTAAAACTACTATAATCACGCTGATTAATTTGCCTTTTAAGTCGTCTATATTGTGAATTTCTAACCATTCTGGTACATTGATGTTATCGTCAATAAACAATTCGTACAGCCCTAATGCTGTAATATAAAATACAGTTGACAGTAAAAACAAATCAATTACTTCAACTAGCGATACAACTAGTTTTTTTCCTCCTTTACTAGAGACTCCAGCTTCATGTAATACCTGCAAAATCGCATTACCTGTTTGAATCACACCATAAAGTAAAACTGTAACCGAAGCGATAAACGAACAAATAACCGCTAAGAGAATCAATTGACGACTGCTAGCCAGAATCCGATGAATCATAGATACACCTCAATGGACAAGTGTAAATTCAGTCAATGTGACAGGAATTGTCCACTCTGACTTTACTCGATTAGTGTCCCGGAAATATTTAATAAATAAACTTACGTCAACGCGATCGCCAAAAAAAGAAATCGTTTCGCTCATCTGCTGTCACCAAAAGTACTAAAGTAAACTTCAATAGGACTTACGCAATAATTCGTCGAAACCTTGAATTTACGTAGGGGCAATTCATGAATTGCCCCTACTTTAGTTTTGCGTAAGTCCTATTCAAAAGCCAGCTGATACCAATTCTCCACGCATCGAATACATCGCGATCGCCTGCATCGCAAGGTAAACTGTTGAAATTAGTGCGTTTATGATTTGCGAATGACTAATTTTTTATTAGAAGTTGGTACAGAAGAATTACCCGCAAGCTTTCTCAGTAGCGCTGTTAAGCAGTGGAAACAGCGCATTCCCCAAAGTTTGCAAGCACACAACTTAACTAGCGATGCGGTGGAAGTTTACGGTACTCCCCGACGTTTGGCTGTGTTAATTACCAATTTACCAGCGCAGCAACCAGACAAAGAAGAAGAAATTAAAGGTCCCCCCGCACAAGCTGCGTTTAAAGATGGTAAACCGACACCCGCAGCGTCAGGGTTTGCGAAAAAGCAAGGTGTAGATGTTGCTGATTTTGAAATACGTCCCACTGAGAAAGGTGAATTTATCTTTGTTAGAAAAAAAACTCCCGGTCGTCCAGTAGCGGAAATTTTGACGGAATTTGTCAAAGAGTGGATTTTCAGCTTAGAAGGTAAGCGGTTGATGCGCTGGGGTGATGGTGATGTGAAGTTTTCGCGTCCAATTCGTTGGTTGGTGGCTTTGTTGGATGATGCGGTGCTGCCGATTGAGTTGGATAATGGTTCGGAGGTGATAAGAAGCGATCGCCTAACCCATTCTCATCGTGTCTTACATCCACAACCAGTTACTATTCCCCACGCTAGTGATTATCTTACCACGTTACGTTCTGCTTTTGTCATTGTTGATGCCGATGAACGCGCAAATACAATTAAACAGCAAGTTCTCTCATCTGTGCAAAATCTCGACGGACATGTAGAAATCTACGCCGACTTGTTAGAAGAAGTCACAAATCTAGTAGAATATCCCTCAGCGGTTGTGGGTAAATTTGAAGCTGATTTTTTAGAACTTCCCACGGAAGTGATTACCACTGTGATGGTAAGTCATCAACGTTATTTTCCCGTCTTCAAAGCAGCTAACAGCAAAGAATTACTTTCTTATTTCGTGACAATTTCCAACGGCGACCCCGCGAAATCAGATATCATTGCTGTGGGAAACGAAAGAGTTATCCGCGCTCGTTTAGCTGATGGGAAATTCTTCTACGACAGCGATTTAAAGAAGCCTTTAGAAAGCTTTTTACCGCAGTTAGAGAAAGTCACTTTTCAAGAAGATTTAGGTTCGGTGCGTGCCAAGGTTGAGCGAATCTGCAAAGATGCCGAAATCATTACAACACAACTGCAATTAAGTCAATCAGAAACTAGCAACATTCAAAGAGCAGCTTTGCTTTGTAAAGCCGATTTGGTCAGCCAAATGGTGTATGAATTCCCAGAATTGCAGGGAATTATGGGAGAAAAATATGCTGCTAAAAGCGGAGAATCAAAAGAAGTTGCAACCGCAATTTTTGAGCATTATTTACCACGAAACGCAGGTGATGATTTACCACAAACTCTCACAGGTCAGATTGTCGGTTTAGCAGACAGACTGGACACTTTGGTAAGTATCTTCGGCTTGGGAATGATACCCACAAGTTCATCTGATCCCTTTGCTTTGCGAAGAGCGGCAAATGCGATAGTTAATATTACTTGGTTTGGGAACTTGGCGATTAATTTGCAAGAATTAATTGAGTCAATAGCCAGTAATTTTGCCACAGCTTATAACAAAGATGGTGGGAAGTTAAGTACGGCACTAAAAGACTTTTTCTTACAACGCATTCGCACACTGTTGCAAGAAGAGAAATCTATTGATTATGACTTAGTGAATGCAGTGTTGGGAGAAAATGATGCAGAATATGCGGAACGCGCTTTAAAAGATTTATTGGATGTACGCGATCGCGCTTTATTCTTGCAAGAAATTCGCAATGACGGTACATTAGATAAAATCTACGAAACCGTCAACCGTTCAACTCGGTTAGCCGCGCAAGGTGATTTAGACTTTTTACAGCTTAACCCCACGGTTGCAGTCAATCCCGAATTATTTCAAAAAGCCTCAGAAAAAGCGTTTTATGATGGTTTAATTCAGTTAGTGCCAGAAACAGAATCCGCAAAGCGATCGCGCAACTATCGACAATTAGTATCAGCACTCGAAAAAATTGCTCCCGCCGTCAGCAACTTTTTTGATGGTGCAGAAAGCGTCTTAGTAATGGATTCAAATCCAGAAATCAAGCGCAACCGATTGCATTTACTCGGATTACTTCGCAACCATGCCCGTGTTTTGGCTGATTTTGGTGCCGTCGTCAAAAATTTGTAGCCTAAGCGAACAAAAAATGGTGTAAATTATGCCAAGAAACGCTACTATAGTGAGACTTAACCAGGGATAACTGCCACAGTCTATGTCCAAAGCTCATGTAATTGGATTCGGAAAGTCCGGTGTTGCTGCGGCGAGATTGTTGAAAAAGGAAGGTTGGGAGGTGGTGCTTAGTGATTCTGCTAACGCGGATATCCTTGCTTCACGCAACACCTCCGAAAACTTCCTTCAACAGCAACAAGAACTTACCGACCGGGCAATAACTGTTAAATTGGGATATTCCCTGGATTTGAATGATGCCGATTTACCACAGTTAATTGTCGTCAGCCCAGGTGTACCTTGGGATATACCCTGTTTAGTCAAAGCGCGAGAATTAGGGATTGAAACTATCGGCGAAATGGAACTCGCTTGGCGACATTTACAAACTATACCTTGGGTGGGAATCACCGGTACTAACGGTAAAACTACCACCACAGCCTTAACAGCCGCAATTTTTCAAGCCGCCGGATTTAACGCCCCCGCCTGCGGTAACATCGGCTTGGCAGCTTGCGAAGTCGCGCTTTCTCAGGATGAAATCGACTGGGTAATTGCCGAATTTAGCAGTTATCAAATAGAATCTTCTAATACTGTTGCTCCGCGCATCGGTGTTTGGACGACTTTTACACCAGATCATCTTGCTCGTCATAAAACTTTAGAGAACTATTACAATATCAAAGCGAAATTATTGCGACAGTCTCAGTTACAAGTTTTCAATGGGGATGACGCATATTTAAGCAAGGTGGGTGCAAGTCAGTGGAGTGACGCTTATTGGACAAGTGTTAAAGGTAAAGATCATCTGATTGGTGAGAAAGGCTTTTATATAGAAGATGGCTGGGTTGTAGAGACGCGACATGTCGCGTCTCTACAAGAAGATGAACGCATTGTCGAAGTGTCAGCTTTGCGGATGGTAGGCGAACACAATCAGCAAAATCTGCTAATGTCAGTAGCAGCAGCGCGGTTGGCGGGAATTGAGAAAGATGCTATATCACATGCAATTCGTGAATTCCCTGGCGTTCCCCATCGCCTTGAGCATATCTGCACTTGGAAAAATATCGATTTTATCAATGACAGCAAAGCGACTAACTACGACGCTGCGGAAGTTGGTTTAGCATCGGTGCAAGATCCGGTGATTTTGATTGCTGGTGGGGAAGCGAAAGCTGGAGATGATACAGCGTGGCTGGCAAAAATTAAGGCGAAAGCCGCTGTGGTATTACTTATAGGTAGTGCGGCTGAAAGTTTTGCTCAACGCTTAGAAGAGGTGGGGTATGATAGTTACGAAATTGTGGAAACAATGGAGAATGCGGTTAAGCGATCGCCATCCTTAGCACTCACATATCAAGCGTCTGTAGTGCTGCTATCTCCAGCTTGTGCAAGTTTTGACCAGTATCCTAATTTTGAAGCGCGTGGTGATGATTTTCGCGTGTTGTGTCTTAATCGTTTTTTAAACGCAAAGGATCGCTAAGGTTTCGCAAAGGGTCGCAGAGTTTTTTTGATGGGTGGGGTTGGCGATAGCTTGTAAGATTTACAGTAAGTATAGAGGTGAGTTTTATGCATAGCGATCGCCTAAACAACACAAATAATTTAAGTCCTAAGTTTGAAGGCTTTTTTATTGAGATGGTAATGCCGGGACAAAAGCAAAAAGTCCAGGAAATTGTTACTAAAGTTTTTGGTTTCGATTGTCAGGTGAAATCTGTTGGTGACAATCGCACTGAGTTTCAAGTTACCCTTAACAAGAAAGTTTATAGTGTGAAGGATGCTTGGGATAAATCTTATAATCTGCGATCGCAACCAGGAGTGGTGGATGCACAGCCATTATTTGCGGTTCCTTTAGCTGATAATTCTCAATCAGAACCTATAGGTGACACTCAGGGTCAAATAGAAGAACAAAGCAGTGATGTAGAATGGGGTCTTAAGCAAGTTCGAGTTTTTGAGGCATGGTCGCGCTTTTTCCCTGACCCGAAGCGACCACCAGGACATGATATTATTATTGGGTTGCCGGATACAGGTTATTCAGAACATCCAGAAATTATTCGTAATTTGCTTTTGGCGAAAGGCTACGATTTTCTTAAGAAAGATAAAGACCCAAAAGATGAACTAGAAAGGTCTCCAGGTGAAGTTATAAATAATCCCGGTCACGGTACATCAACAGCAAGTATAGCCATCAGTCCCAGAGGAAGGCAAGGCGATTATCTCAGTGGGAAAGCTGTTACGGGAGTTGCACCCGGAGCAAAAGTAGTACCTCTGCGAGTTTCGTATTCAGTGGTATTACTGAGCGTACAAAATCTGGCTGAGGCGATCGAGTATGCGGCAGATAATAATATCCATGTTTTGTCAATCAGCTTGGGGACTGGTTTTTTTAATCAGCGTTTGCGGAGTGCGATAATTTATGCTCAAAAACGAGGCGTAATTATAGTAGCAGCATCTGGCACTTTTGTTCCCTACGTAGTTTGGCCCGCTGCCTATGATGAGGTGATTGCTGTAACTGGTAGCAATGTACTGCGTCAGATTTGGTCGGGTGCATCGCGAGGACCTCAAGTTGATGTTACCGCACCTGCTGAGAAAGTTTGGTATGCGAAAGTCGAGAAGATAGATAATGAACTTAGATATAATATACTTCAAGGCTCCGGGACTTCATTTTCTGCGCCACTAGTTGCGGGTGTAGCGGCTTTATGGCTGTCGTATCATGGACGAGAGCAATTAATTAAGCGCTACGGAGCCGAAAAGATTCCTTTTATCTTTAATCAGATTCTGCGCGATAGTTGCGAAAAGTTCCCGACATGGAAGCCGAATAAATTTGGTGCAGGAATTGTCAATGCAGAGAAAGTGCTTGCTGCACCATTACCTGATAATCTTAGTCGCACTAATTTTGCACCAGCGATCGCCTTACAACAACATCCAGCTATAGACAACGGAAGGCTAGAAACTTTCGCCCATCTGTTTGAAAAGCAACTATCCGACAGTCAACCAAAAGCTAATTTTATCGCACCTGCAAAAGATAACACGAAACTGCAAGCAAGTCTGGCGGAACTGTTACAAACAACAGAAACTCAGTTACCACAACGATTGAAAGAGGTAGGACAAGAGCTAGCTTTTCATATTACTACAAATCCAAAGCTTTATCAGCAATTAGCAAAGGCTTTATCTACTGAAAAGTCCGATCCGAATCAGTTGAAAACGAGGTCTTTAACTGAGTCATCATCAAACAATTTGGATTCGGTGCGCGAGATATTGTTGCAGAATGTATCTGAAGTTTTGAAAACAAAATTGAGATGAAATAATAGTCTCTAACGTCACCTCATACCAATTCTATGTAAGGTTGCGCTTCCCATCTGTGTAGGGGCAATTCATGAATTGCCCCTACTGAGTGCGTTCGTGCGTGCGTAATTCCGCGCTTACGCATCTTTATACAGAATTGGTCTCAGAACTTTGTACCCTTAGCTCGTAGTGAGCGGTTTACCGCTCAATTGCAAAGCTTTCAAGAGATAAAGCCGCTTACTGCACTGGTGTAAATACATAGAAGTAAGAAAATAAGTAATCCGAAAGAATGCTCATGACATTCTGTGTACTACTAAATAGATTGGACTCTGGAAACAGAAGATAGACTATTTCATGAGCTTTTTTCCCTTTTTGACCAGGCGGTTGCAGCTATCTACTTTACTGATATTCATAGCGAGTGTAATTGTCACTCTTGTTCTCGGCTGTATGCCAACTCCCAGCCAAACTCCTACACGAGACAAGTTTCTCCAACCCTTTTCATCCACATCGGTTTGGAATATGCCCATAGGCTCAAATGCCCAATACATACCTGCTGGAATAAACAAGGCAGCTTATGGTGGGGTAGACCAAGAGTATTTCTACAAACTCAAAGCAGACGATCCCTACCGTCCAGTTTATGTTCCTGGTGCTTGGGGTGAAGGGCGCTGTACAGGCACTAAACCTGTGGAATTGTGGCTGCCCATTCCAGACGATTTAATTGTTCCAGATGCCACGACTAAGCCCTACAGCACACCCAACAATGGGAGTGCCTTTCTCATGCCAGACGGTAAAACCTTAGTGCAGCTTGAACCCCTAGCTCGTTGTCAACATGGAGGTTCAATTTATGGTTGGCGTTATCCCAACATTGATATTTACGGAGAGGGAATAGGGGGAGCGCATTTTGGTTCTGGTCTTTCTGCTATTGGTGGCTCTGTTCGCAAAGGTGAACTCACCAGCAATCAGCCTATTCGTCATGCATTAAAAGTTCTTCTTTGGGGAGAAAAATATCTTTATTACTCAAAGGAAAATCCTGGGCATCGCTGGCCCGCAGATCGTGCAGATGCCAATGCTGCCAAACAGTATCATGGTAAAAACCCCGCGCTTGTGCAAGGAGCGCTTTTAGCAATTCATCCCAGCCAAAGCGAAGAAAGTCTTAACTTGCAAACACCTGCTGCAAAAAAACTATTTCATGCCTTGCAAGATTACGGTGCTTATGTTGTTGATGATGCTGGTTGGGACGCTCATTACCTCGCTGTGGAAAGAGGAGTTTTGGATGAGTTTCGCAACACCTTCGGCTATGATTTCGAGGGTACAAGCGGACAGTTTCACGACGACTTTATGAAGCTATTTCAAGCGTTGCAAATTGTCGATAACAATACAGCAGACAGTGTTGGTGGTGGTGGAACTCCGCGTGCTGCTCTTGCTCCACCGATTGGAAACTGAAGAATAAGCGAGGGGCAACCGTCGTAGAGACGTTCCGACGGAACGTCTCTACAATATGTATGATTTGCCAGATATCAAGAACCAAAAGCGAATAATTTTCTCATTTTGGCGTTTATGTATGGTCGCCGAATTTTGGCATCTTTCAAAAGAGAGATAAAATCTGGAAGTGAGATTTTTTCTTTTTTAATAAATTCCATTGGTTTAAATTGAAAAAAGGATTTTTGACTATACCAAGTCAGTAACATTTTATTTTGCAAAAAGAAAAAAGGTGTCTGATTAGCAAATTTTAAGTTTGATTGTAAATGAGTAGGAAAATTCTCAGAAACAGCAGAAAATGCTTCTGTAATTATTGCGATGCCGGAAGTTTTCAGCATTAAGTTAATATCTCTAATGGCGGCAACGGGGTCAGTCAAATGTTCTAAAACTTCAAAAGAAAGTACAACATCATATTGAGATGTAAGACAAGAATTATAGTCAGAGATAAGATTTACGCGATCGCCTATCAAATCGTAATGGGCAAACCGTTTTGTAGCAAATTCGTATGTTTTACTTCCAGGAATGTCGAAATAGTTAATTTTAAAGTTGTTTCTCACAAGTTCTAAAGAATCATTGCCGGTGCCGTCACCTAACATGAGAATTGCTAATTCATCAAGTGCGCGATTATTTTTTTGGGCATATAAGCGAATCCTTTCAATCGCTTGTTGAATCCAAAGCTGTCTTTCTTGTGATGCCCAAAAAACCATAGTCTCAATTATTAATCCGTATCCTTCTTTGTAGAGTTGTTCCATCTTGTCGTCATATTCATGCGGAGTTACTCCAAAATGCTTTGCTTCTTGAACTACAGTTCCTTCACCTAAAGCCTGCATCCATACTCTACGTTCTACTTCTTGTCGGGGTAAATCGGTAAAATTAACTACTTCATCAACAATTTCCTGATAACTTAAAGGAAGTTTAATGTTCATAGTCTTGTACCGCTAACTTTAATTACATTGTAGCTAGGACGCTTAGATTCGCCTAAGCGTCTTTCTTGTCAAGACCTTAATATTTGTAAATAGCCGACAAGGGTATTTCTCTCTTTAGTTGATGTTAGTGGAAGCAGTAGTAACAAACAAGACAGGTAACGACCTGAACCAGGTAATGTACTTAAAATTAAAACAGCAACGGTGATACCATACCAAACCAAAGCTTTAGTGTAATTTAAATTGCCCAATTCTTTGACTATATATATATGAAGCAGCAGGTAACTAGCTAATGCACATATTTCTGCCCAGCCATAACCAACTATTCCCAGCTGCGGTACTAGCAAAAATGCAGCGCCGGCAAAAAGTGCGACATGAGCTGCATGAAACCAAGCAACTAATAAATTTCTACCCAGCAGATAAAGTACTGAGGAATGTAGATTGAAGATGGAATTGGAAAGATAGCCAACGGCAATATATGGAAAGACGTGCAGCACTGGAGTCCAATTTTTTCCAAAAATCACTAATAATACTATCGGACCGAACAGCGCAAAACCTGCCATTGGAACGCCAACTGCTAACGCTTGCAAGCGCATTCCCTCTTCAATACTGTGACGCAAACGAGTTTTGTCATTTTCGAGTTTAGCAAGCGCTGCCATAGCTAAACGCCAAGTTACTGACTTGGCAAAGGAAAGCATTTCGACTAAGCGAATGGCAAGAGAAACAAAACCCACAGCTTCAGCGCCGGCGAAACGTCCAACAATGACTGGATTGACAAGCGATCGCAATTGCCATAACCAAGTCGAACTAGAATAGCTTAAGCCATACTTCAGCATCTCCCGAATTAAAATTGGCTTCCAGCACAAGCGCGGACGAAGTTTAGTACTCGAATAAGTCAGCGCAACCATAGTGATTTGCTGAAGCCACAAACCAGCAGTCGGTGCCCAAGCACCAGCTTGTTGATGCGCTAGTGGCAGCGCTATTACGTAGTAGCTAATTTGACTGATTAACTCGATATATGCCACGCGCTTAAAATTTAAGTCGCGGTCGAGTTTAATTGTTAAAGGTATATTTAACAATGATATTGGTAAAGTCAAACCCAAAGCCGCCAAAAACGGTGCTGCTTCTGGAAGCTTAAGCATTTGGGCGATAATATTTTGCCCTAATACCAAACTAAGCGCAAAGGTTCCACCAAAACATAGCAACAGCGTAAAAGCTTGGTCATAATCTTCTTGCTCTGGGTTGCTGGTTTTGCGTAATAAATAAACATCCAAACCCCATATACCCAAACCGCCCAAAAAGCTGACAATTCCATAACCTACTCCATACAATCCGTACTGGGCAGGTCCAATAACTCTTGTGATAAATATTACTCCTATTAGGCTGAGTAATATTCCCAGAGCTTGTCTTACAACCAGTAAGGCTCCACCCTTTATGACTTGATTACGCAGTCCCACAGTTACTCCAAAAAGCGATTAGATATTGGGTATTGGGCATGGGGCATTGGGCATTGGGTATTGGGCATGGGGCATTGGGCATTGGGGAGGCAGTGCGTTGGGCGGCTCTGCCGACTTGAAGCACCTGCCGTCATTGGGCATTGGGCATTGGTAATAATTCTTTTCAAGCGTCCAAGCGTCCAAGCATCCAAGCATCCAAGCGCCCAAGCGTCCAAGCGTCCCCATTCCCTATTCCCCATGACGGCAGGTGCTACAACGTTCGTGACCTCCGCAACGCACTGCCTCCCCCATGCCCATTGCCCCATGCCCAATTCCCCATTCCCCATTCCTTAAATTGCGCGAAATGACAAACGACGACGTAAAGCACGATTAAACGATCGCACTTTTTCATAACCCTCAAATCCCAGCAACTCTAGTACGGCGATCGCTACACTCAAGCGGATAACCCAAGGTTTTAAAAGCAGTTGCGGATAGTTGGCGATCGCTAAGTTGCGATAATGTGCCGCTTGTTGAAAATCTTTGTTATCTATAGACCTCCAAGCAAGATAAACATACAATCTTCCATAGCTTTGCGGTCTAAGATACAATACTTCTGTTGGCAAAGCTCGATATGTTTTCTCAATCAACCGCCGGAAACCTTCTAACATTGACTGGCAATCTTTTGATTTATTATTAGGATGCTGTCGATATTTCACTAAAGGTTCTTTTATCACTGCATAGTGATAACGAGAGGCGATTCTGATCCACATATCTACATCTTCGATGTAGCTACTTTCATCAAATAAGCCAAGAGTTTCAAAACAAGAACGGCGAATCATCGGTGAACTTCCACAACAAACCGAACTATCACACGATTCAAAAACCTTTTTGTAGACATCACCTTCTTCAGTATGTCTCATAACTATGCCTGTAAGCTTACCACTTTCATCCATGTAAGCTGTCCAAGCATCAACTAGACCAACTAAAGGATTATTATCTAAACAATTTGCTTGTTTTTCTAACTTAGTC
The DNA here is from genome assembly GCF_050875635.1 of Tolypothrix sp. VBCCA 56010. Taxonomy (NCBI): domain Bacteria; kingdom Bacillati; phylum Cyanobacteriota; class Cyanophyceae; order Nostocales; family Tolypothrichaceae; genus Tolypothrix; species Tolypothrix sp. VBCCA 56010. Next base: position 18,421 of record NZ_JBPAOH010000090.1, on the reverse strand, counting down.
GGTTCCCAAATATCATCAGCATCTAAAAAGGCAATATACTCACCTTGAGATTCCGTAATTCCTTTATTTCGTGCAGCTGCCGTACCTTGATTTTCTTGGGAAATAACTTTGATTCTGGGGTCAGTTATTTGAGAACCCCATTCCACAATTTCATCGGAACTACCGTCATTAACAATTAAGACTTCAAAATCAGTCAAAGTTTGCTGCAAGACGCTCTCCACGGTTTCGGGGAGGTATTTCATTGCATTATATGCGGGAACAACTACAGATACTTTTGGCATCTTTTCACCTCTCAAATTGTATACTTTGGTAATTAACACCAAATCAAGTTTAAATTGCTGTTTTTTCTTAAGTCCGCGCAGGCGGACTTTGTTTGTTTAGCCGCGAATTCCATTCGCCAGGGCTGCGCCGCATTGTTTGCACAAGCGATCGCACTTTGTCATAAGTTTGCGAACCCAGCCGTTTTAGCAGCGCCAAAGCAATACTTTGACGGAGAAAATCCCAAGATAAAATTACTTGCGGATGATGAGCGATCGCTTGATGATTATAATTAATTGCTTGTTCGTAATCTTTATTATTTATCGCTCTCCAAGCTAAGTATAGATTAACGCGAGCATATCCTTTATCTCTTAAAGGTAGTAATTCAGCGGGTACAGTTTCAAAAGCTTGTTCTATAATTGTCCGAAATGCTTCTAAAGTTCCTTTGCAGTTAGTAGATTTACTTTGAGGATGCTGTCGGTAGCGAACCAAAGGTTCTTTTATTGCTGCAAATTCATAACTAGCAGCAATCCGAATCCACATATCTAAATCTTCGAGAAAAGGTAAGTCTGGATTAAATAATCCAACATTCTCAAAACAACTGCGACGAATCAAAGGTGTACTGTCACAGCAACAAACTGGTTGAAATTGCACAAGTTGTTTCCAGACATCACCTTCAGCAGAAGAAACAATTATTCTTCCTGTAGATTTACCTTGTTGGTTAATTAAAATCGTCCAGGTATCTACTAACCCGATTGAGGGATTTTCTTCAAGAAAACGTATTTGCTTTTCTAATTTGGTTGGTTCCCATAAATCATCAGCATCCAAAAGCGCGATATACTCACCTTTCGCGGCAGTAATACCTGTATTTCTCGCAACAGATGAACCTTGATTTTTTTGGCAAATTACTCTCACTCGTGGATCTGTGATTTGCGTCGCCCATGCCGCAGTTCCATCAGAACTACCATCATCAACTATTAACACTTCAAAGTCAGAAAATGTCTGTTTGAAAACGCTCTCTATTGTTTCTGGAAGATAAGCAAGAGCGTTGTAAGCCGGGATAATTACAGAAACTTTAGGCATAGAATCCCCTGAATTTAATAAATTTGTTTAGATACAATTGTTTCTAAAATCGCGTTGCGGTAGCTTAATGTTACCGCATCCCAGCTGAAGCGCATGGCGTTCAGTCGTGGTTGTATTTCTCTTTTTGAATCGAGAACTTTTGCCAGTGCAGCCGCGTAAGTATCTGGGTTAGTTACGTCACACAATACACCAGCGTCAGCGACAATGTAACGCCGCATTTCGTCGTCAGTCGCGACGACAGGTAAACCACTTGCCATTGCTTCTATGTAAGCCAGTCCGAATGGCTCATCAATAGAAGGAAGAGTAAATACATCTGCACTGCGATAGATTTCTGGCATTCGCTCATAGGGATATGTGCAGATAGCGAAGCGTTGGGAACCGAGTAACTCGTCACCGAGAGATTGAAAGTAAGCGCGATCGCATCCATCACCGCACAATAAAAGGCTAGCGTGGGGTAGTCGCGCTACTGCTTGCATCGTCAGACTAATGCGTTTGTGACTGTTGCGCTTTAAAGAAGCTACACATAGTACGATTGGTTTTGCCAAATTAAAATCGATAGCAGTTCCTAACGGTGTAAATTGATCGAGGTCTACACCGTTAGGAATAACGTTAACAAGTTGCTTCGGTTGTTCACTATGAACAAAATCTGCCATTGCTTGCGAAAAAACCACCAAGCGATCGGGTTGAAAACGCAGGTTGCGTTTTAAAGAACGTCCATCCCCCATTAATCCCACATGTTCGGTAAAAATAATCGGTGTACCAATTAAAGCTCTGACAAAAGCCGCCATCGCTAATCCACCATAATCATTACAGGGAAATATCACATCTGCGCGGCGACGTAATAAGTGAAAAGCACAAGGTAGAAAATTGGTAAGATGTTCGATAACGATTTCTGGATGAGTCGCAAACCGATGCACTAACTCAGCAATTAACGGATGTCGTACCGCACTATAAGCTTGAACGCGAGAAATACCACCAGTCGGATGACAAAAAGAACCGCAGTCAGCTCCACTTAACAGTTCAACATCAAAGTAAGCACTCAATCGCTTGGCTAGTTCTATCGCAAAAATCTCCGATCCACCACTCCAGTTAATTCCCGCACTCGGATGAACCAATACAACTCGATGGCGTCGTTCATCTGGCATCAGTGAAGAGTTATTCGTATCAACTATTTGCTGATTCATCATTTTTATATATTTAAAAAGTTTAATTCGTAGTGAGCGCTGAAGCGCTCATTTTGCCCCTAATACAAATCTATTAATAATTTAACTACTCCTGTCACGCTTGAAAATTATTTAGTAACGAACCGCAAAGACGCGTTCGCGTAGCGTCTCCGTTCGCGCAGCGTCTCCGACAGGAGAAGGAGAAGGACACAAAGGAAGAAAAGAAACAAAAAGATAGGTAATCTTGTAGCGGTAAGAAAGTAAATAATTATTTTAAAGCGCTGTTAGCGGAGCTTTCCCGTAGGGTAGCGCTTACTACGTTGTCGCTAATTTAGGTTTAAAAATTGAAAGCAATGGCTTCTCAATATACGAATAAACAGCGCATCCAAATAAAAGAGCTATCACAGCAATTATCAGTCCTAGTATATTTAATATCAGAATGTTTTGAGTAATATCAGGAGCAACTTTTAGAATCAACTTGGTAATATTATTGATAAAAAATCCGTGCATTAAGTAAATAGAATATGATGCATTTCCTATATATATCAAAATTTTATTTACATGTACATGTTTCTTCATTTCTAGAGATGTAGAGCCAACTACCAAAAGCATCGAAGGAATACCAAAGGAAATTACAGGCGATATATCTACAACTTTGTAGTAATAATTGATTGCTCCTAAAGTATATAAAAAAGCTCCCAGACAAATTAAAGTCATTTCTTGAGGAATTTTCTGTTTAGATACAATGTAAGCTGCTACGCAACCGAGAAAAAACTCTAAATTGTGTTCGTTAAAAATGAAATTAAGCATAAAGCTGTCTTTCGGCAAATCGAAAACACCAATAAAATGTGTAAATGTCAATAACAGCCAGATGGAAATTAGCGGAAAACATAACTTGGGTTTTAAGCCAATTAATAAACCAAATATGATATAAAAGAAAACTTCATAGCTCAATGTCCAGCTAACACCGAGAAAGCTGCTGGCGAGAATTTCTTGTCTTTGAGGAAATAAGATAAAAGCTTTGAATATTTCTAGAATATTTCTCTGGCTGGTGTCAGGATCGTAAGCAAAGAATAAAGAAGCGGATAACTTGAGTGTCAAAACTACCCAATAAATCGGGTAAATTCGGGTAACTCGTTTCAGAAAAAATGACTTCAACTTGCTTCTATTCCCGATATCTGATTGGTGAATATATAAGATAATAAATCCGCTTAAGACAAAGAAGAAATCTACACCTGAGCCACCAAAATTCAATATTTTACCCAAAAAGTCTTTTTGGAAATTTTGATTAAATATCAAGTCACAGTGAGCAAATATTACCATGACGGCGGCGATTCCTCGAAATACTTGGAGGAGATTTAGTTTTTGATGTTTTGCAGGTTTTTGCATAAAAATCTCCTTTTATTACTTAACTCCGCCAATTGAATAGATAAAAATTTTGCTTTTACTTAGCAAGAATTTATAAAGTATAATCGGTCCCAAAATTCCCATAAAACTTACGACGATAAAATAGAAAATTGGATTTGGTACCAAAAATTTAGTGATAAAAAGTATTGTGCCACGGGTAAAATATCCATGAAATAGGTAAATTATCATACTTGCTGCTCCCAAGTACACAAAAGAGGTTGCAACTGCATGGCGTAAATTTTCAAGCTGCTTAGGTAAAAGTATTTTTTCTCGTGAATTTGTGACCGCGTACATAGATAAAAAAGCTATTGGTCCATTAATAATTCTAGAGTTTTCAATATTATTCACTGCTATAAAATACTTGGTCAAAACCATTGTAGTTATACCAGCAATAAATATTACAAATATCAAAAATGGTAACTTCTCTAAATATAAACGAATTTTCTCTAAGTAAGAGGCTATAAATACACCAAATGCGTAGAAAAGATTCCAATAACCAAAACCCAGAATAAATAAAAGAATCGATACTGAAAAGTATACTAAATTGGATTGGAAATATTTAAAACAAATAAAAGATAACAAAGTAGCGAAAATTAAAGCGTGAAGAAACCAAAAAATTTCGTATGGAAATACTGTTGCTTTGACGATATCCAAAAAATTAAACTGCTTACCTTTGGACAAAGATTGAAAAACAAAATAAATGGGTGCCCAGCAAATTAAGGGAATTATTAATTTTTCAAACTTAGAACTGACAAATTTTTTTAAAGTGGTATTTTTATTACTAAAGACAGCAAAAGCTACACCAGAAGCAATAAAGAATATTGGCATGTGAAAAGTATTAATCAAATCACATAACCATCCGAGAGGGGAGAGGTCTGAATTGTATATTTGCCGCATACCGTAGTCGCGGTTATAGCCAATGACATGACCGATGACAACGAGAGCGATCGCAACTCCTCTAATTAAATATAAGCTTTCAGATAAATTCTTCTTAAAACTAGCGTTGACATTCATGTAAATCTCCTATCTAAACGCGAAATAAAAGTTTTGAAATCGGTTTTACTCTCATAGACATAGATGTTATTAACCAACTAGTAATGAAGGTTATACTCGTGAGTGTCAACATAATAGTTATCGGTGATATCTTCAAAAGCTCATCGGGAATTTTGCCCATCAAGCTGACATAAATCATCAGTACTAAATAATGGATGAGATATATACCAAAAGAGCAGACACCTAAATTCTCAATGTAGCGATTATTTGAAAATCTAGTTGAAAGAGCAATACCACTTAGTAGTAAACAAAAAGCAGTTCCTATTTCATATATAGATTGAGGAAAATATATTATCTTGCTTACATTCATTAAATTCAGAGCAGATATACCAGCCATGAAAATTAACAAAATCACTGCTTGACTTATATCCAAATTTTCTACTTTTTTTCTCATATATGGATGATTGATAATCATCGCTAGTAAAATGTATGGCAAACATTTTAACAGCCACGCTATTACTACTAAAGTAATTCTCAGTATTTGATTGTTATTATCGCTGGTAAATATCAACTTGGTGAATTGTTGAAAGGCAACTGAGCAAGAATTAGTAACTTCTAAGCAGTTGACACCAAATTTGGCAAAAAATTCAAAGTTGTTTCCGGAAACTATCTGAAGTTCGTATATAACAATGCTGGCAATAAATAACACAAATAGCATTGTCAGATTAATGCGCTTTTTGACTAAAAACTCTGCAAATAAAATTAAAAAACTACCCGTAAATAAAAGTGGTAAAAAATAAAGATGAATTGATGCACCACCGAGAAAAATTAGCAGTACTGGGTCTTGAAATAATTTACTTAAGCTTTCGGATGCACTTAGAGATTTAGCTAATCGTATAGAAAGGTAGATAAGACTCCAGTAAAAATATGGTACTAGCAGTCGCTCAGACCTGGATTTAAAAATGGAAACTAAAGAATGTTGTTGATTGCTTGTATATAGCTTTTTGGTCATTAAATAGAAAGATAAAGCTAAAAAAAAGGGGACGGCAAATCTGCTCATCTCCACGAGTGCTGCTGTGACGTTATTTGTGGGTATACCTGAATAAAGCATCAATGAACCGGCGTGAATTAACGCTACAGCATAAGCGGAAATGCCTCGAAATAAGTCAATCCCAACTAATCTTTTTTTAATACTTTCTGACATATGCGTTGTCATGATTAACCTAAATGGTGGATTGATTAACTTGCCATTTTTCCTTTTCCCAGCCAGCGATCGCTACAAGAACCCACCAATAGACAAAAAAGGTAGTAGCATCCATAATATTGTTGGAAAGCATACTCACACTGTTAGAAATCAATAGCGCTATCAGAATTAAACATAAACTTCGCTGAGAACTTTTTTCTGGTGCTTTTTGCAGTAGTCGCACAAGATGTAACCCTTGAATAAGCAGAAAGAATACAAAGATAACTAAACCGACAATTCCCTGTTCAACAAGAACTCGGATATAGTCGTTATGTGCCGCATAACCACCTCCTGTTTGTAAGTTACGGATACCCAATTCTGCACTTGTGCCTAAACCGTAGCCAAGTATGGGGAATTTTGTCCAAGATTGCAGTAAATAATACCAATGAGTGATTCGCCAATTAAAGCTATTGCTATCTCCGTAGGATAATATAATTGCTCGTGATACATCAATGTCTGGATTTAATAGGGGGGTTTGATAAATTTCTGTGAGACGTTGTTGACCAAATTCTGTAGTACCAAATAAAGACAAGATAATAAAACAGAAAATTGCGACACCAATTAATCGAACTGGGGTAATTTTGTCAGCATTAATACATAAAATAAGTATGAATACTGCAATCAACCCGGTAAAATAGCCAGTACTCACGAAAATAAAAGAAATCAAACCTAACAGTAATAACCAAGGCAAACGTTGTTTAGAGATGCTTAGTTTCCACCAAACTAAAGCAATAAACATGCTCAAGAAAATGCCCAAACCATTAGGGAAGCCTAGAGTTCCTGAGACATTACTTCCTGCTTTTCCTTGCGCTGTTAGCAAATCTGGTAGAATTGAAGCTGGTAGAAATATCTGCATACTGGCAACAGTAATTGGTGCAACTAGAGCCAGCAGCAATGTAGAAATTAATTTTTCTGGGTGGATACGGTCTTTTAGCTGCATTACCAACAAGTAAATTATTACCCAAGAAAAGTAACGCAGCCAATCTCGGATTGCATTTGGTAGAAATGATGCGTCCATTCCCAAAGCACCCAGTAGCAAAAGTACGATCCACAAACTCTGAAGCATCATCCAGCTAGCAAATAACCACCAAAATTTATCTGTACGTACATGCTGCCCTGTCAAGACCATTACAACTACGTAGAGCAGAGTGAGAATATCTACACCAATAGCGAAAGCCGCTGGTAACTGTATGCCTGAGAAAATATCCAGAGAACTACGCAGTATCAATAGAGCTAGTACGGCTTGCTCAAACTTGGCAAAGAAGTAGATTACCCAGGCGACCGCGAACAAGGCTACACCCAGAAAAAAGGGTTGAGCACCTGCCGCGAAGCCTGCAACTATACCAGCTGCTGCACCTGCGAAGCTAATCAATAGCATAAGACGCAAACCACGTCTTGAACCTTGATTATTCAGCATTTTTACTACCTCTAACCGTTGTCATAATTATTACGACCACCTTTGACTGCGGTTAAACGCCTTGGCGATCGCCCCCCTAGCGGTCGGTCATTATCAACTGGATAGCGGAAATACTTTTCTGTCTGCTCTGTCATTCCATTGACGACTACTCCCAATACTGGTATCTGGTTGTTGTTTAATTCTGATACGGCTCTTTGCAGTACTTCTTTGATGGTGATGCTAGGACGTGTTACCAGCATGATTCCATCACTCTGTCTGGCTAATGTGGCTGCATCCGCACAAGCACTAATTGGCGCAGTATCGATAATTACCATATCGTAATTTTCCGCCGCTTCTGCCACCAATGACTTCATCGCCGGTGACTCTAATAACTGCGAGGGACGCCCGTGGAATTCGCCACCAGTTAACACATGCAAATTGTCAACATCTGTGAGCTGCACCGCTTGATTTAGGCTTCTGCGCTTCTCAATTACATCTGTAATTCCCGGCTTTGGCGCTAAGTTAAATAGTGTATGCTGCATCGGGCGACGCAAATCTGCATCTATAATTAATGTCCGCCGAGATAACATGGCGGAAATGGCGGCTAGGTGCGATGCGACTATTGACTTACCTTCCCCAGAAAGTGTGCTGCTGACAACTATAACATGCACCTTATCGGTACTGCGAAACTCCAAGGTCTTGAGGAGCATTCGGTAAGGCTCAACTAAACCTATATCATCTAAAAAGCGATCGGCTGGCTCTAGAACGAGAGTTTTAGCAGGTAGACGCGGCAACACTCCGAGTAATGGTAAGCTCAGTAGTTCCTCGGCTTCGGAGGCATCCTTTAAGGTGTTATCCATCACTTCTAGAAGCAACATCACAGCAGTACCTAAAACCGTTCCAAACACCGCAGCCAGCGCCAGCACTGCTGAACGTTTGGGTGAAGAAGCGATTGTCGGTGGTTTCGCGGCTTCGATCAAGCGGAGATTGCTAACCTTTTGAGCTTCTGTGATGCGTGCTTCCTCTAGTTTGCTTTGTAGCGATTTTAAGGAGGCGGTAGCGTCTTCGCGTTCGCGGGTTAATGCAATCAGGGGTTGCTGTTGAAGCGGTAACTTGGCAAGGCGAATTTGCAGTTGAGTTCTTTGAGCTTGTACTGTCTTAAGCTTATTTTCAATTGCCGATCGCTCTGTCTCATTCGCCAAAAGTTTGGAAGTAAAGTCTTGACTAATTTGATCGCCGGCGACACTGTTTGTAGCAACCGATGTTGCCGACGACACGCGACCAAGTTGCTCTGTGTACAATTTATTCAGATTATCTCGTTGGTCAACCAGCGCTATCACACTTGGGTGGTTTTCTGTTAAACGCAAACGCGCTTCAATTAACTTTGTATTTAACTCTGTTAACTTAGCGCGTATAGTTTTCAGTTGTTCATCTTGTCCACCGCGTACAGATGCATAAGCTTTATCTAGGCTTTTAGCGTCGGTGATTTGCCGCAAAGATGCATCCCGTCCTTTGGCTTCTTGCAGTTGAGCTGTCAAAGTGCGTTCTTGGTCTTCTAAAGTAGCTAAACTCTCAACTGTACTTTTAGTTTGCTCTTCAAAAGAGATAATGCCGCTAAGATGTCTGTAATTGCTTTCATTTTTTTCGGCTGTTGCTAAACGCTTACGGGCGTTAGGTATTTCGTTATTTTCTAAAAATTCCCGTACTTTCGTCGCTTCCGAACTGATTGTTTTCGTATTTTCCTCAATCATTGCTTGGCTTACGGCATTCAGCAATTGGGCTGCAAGTTCGGGGTCTTTCGATTTGTAGCTCAGTTCCAGAATGTTGGTAGCGGGAACAATTTTCACATCCAATCCTTTATTAAGTTCTCCGGATGTGATTTTGCTTGTGGGTGCATTGTCGGATTTGAGAGAAGCCAGCGCGATCGCTCGTTCCAAAACACGTTCCGATTTGACTAATTCGGCTTGGTTAGCTAAAGGACTCGGACCACCAGGGGCGCCCGAAGATACAGAAGTCAAGTCGCGACCCAATTCAGAAACGCTTACCCTTCTATCATCCTGCATCAGTCGCGCTGATGCTTCATACAAACGCGGGGTAACGGTGAGGTAAGCAAAAGCCCCACCAATTACTGCCGTAAATGTCACTAATGCGGGCAATGCACGCCGGTTTAGAACCGCTAATAATGAGGATATATTCTTCTCCATCACACAAAACCTTGTTTCATTGGTGATTGATCGTTTGTCATTAATTGGTAGAACACCTAACAATTTAACAAATGTTATTTTTTGCCGATCGCCTCAGCCAGCTCGCTTTCACGCTGCGAAATACCGACTGGTTTAACTGGTGCAGGCGATTTCAACAGTGTGGTGTATAGTTTTAAGGTTTCAGAGGTAATGCGATCCCAACTGTAGTTGTTTTCTATGTGCTTTTGGGCATTTTTAGCCATTACTGCCAGTTCTTGGGGATGATTAACTGCCCAATCTAAAGATTTAATGCAGGATTTAACGTTTCCAGCTTCAAAAAGCATTCCCCGTCCGTTATTAATTAACTGTTGGTGGGGTGGAATGTCGCTTGCTAGTACGGGAATACCTTCGCGCATTGCTTCTAGCATTGCTAAAGGTAGTCCTTCTAAGTCAGAAGGCAGAACAAATAATCCAGCCCCTCGGACAATTTCTGCGAGTCGAGAACCTCTGAGTTCTCCAGCAAATACGATATTGCGATCGCTTGCTACTTTTTCTAATAAATTGGCGGTGAAGGTTTTGGTATCGCTGACACCACCTGCTAATACTAATTTCCACCCTTTCGGTTTCAGGGTAGAAAAGGCTTCAACCAGCAAGTCGGGACATTTTTCGGGTACGAGTCTGCCCAAAAATACAATATAGCGTCCTCGTTCCAGACCCAAATCAGTGCCGTATTTAAAATTGGGGTCAGAATCAGCGTAACTGGCGGGGGCGTTGGGGATGTATACTGTTTCGCGATTGTAAGTTTGCCAAAAGTACTTTTTCAGTGCGTCTGATACAACTATAAATCCGTCGGCGAAACGGACTGCGGCTTTTTCACCTAGTTGAATCAGCCGAGTTGAAAAACTACCCCATTTGGCACGTTGCCAATCTAACCCCTGACAGGTGACAACTACTTTTGCAGATGTAGCGATGTTGGGTAAGCAAGTAAATAAAGATGGACCTAGAGCATGGAAATGAACGATATCATATTTTTTGCCAGTGGCGGCGATCGCTCCCAGTCCTGAGGTAATAAATGCATCTACTCCTCTTAAGTGTCCACCTGGTAGAGAAATAACTCGCACGCCTTTGTAGTCATAATTCTCAACCCAGGAACAGTCAGTGTAAGAAGAGCGGGCAAATAAATCGACACTGTGTCCTTGTGCAACCATGCGGGGATACACTTCTGCACAGTAATGTTCTATACCACCTTGTTTCGGAGGCAGACCTTTTGCACCAATTACAGCAATTTTCATATTTATCACTTGTTTTCTGGAGGTAGTGTACTACCTGATACACAGACGCTATTTGGTCTGAAATATTGCACCAGGAACGCGCCATTAGGCGCTATTTTTTGTGTTCTCCAATGTTTGCATCGCTGCAATACAGAGTTGCTAAAACGAATTTTGGGTTAACCGCATTCGTGTTTAGGTAACAGCCATTACTCGCTGTTGCCAGCGATTTAACATTTGGGCGTAGATATCTCGAACAACCGTGCGAGCTGCATAGGGTTGTGCAGTCCGGATACACGATTCAATCGGATAATCTTCTGGATGCTGTAGTACCTTGCGTAAGGCATCGGCGATGCACTCGCTTGTGCGTTGCTTGCAAACAACTCCACTGTTAGGAGTTAGCAATTTCGGGGTTTCCCCACATTCAGTTGTGACTACTGGCGTTCCGCTAGCTAACGCTTCTAGGACGACCAAAGGTAGACCTTCATAAGCGCTACTCAGCACAAAGGCGTTACACATACGATGCAACTGTGCCAGTTCTGCAATTGGAACAGCACCAAGCATTGTTACTCGACCTGTTAAACCTAAGGTATCAATTTCTGCGCGAACTTGAGCTGCTAACTCTCCATCACCGGCTATGAGTAGGTGAACGCAAGGATCGTTTAAAGCTGCAATTGCACGTACTAACAATGTTGGATCTTTCTGCGGATGCAGGCGACCCGCAAACAGCACAAAACGTGTATCATCCGATAAACCTAGCTTTTGCGCTAGTTCGCGTTTTTTTACTTTCCTCTCTTGCTGGTTCAAGGGATAAAAAAGCTCGTTATCAAACGAGTTTTTAATGTATGCAACGCGATCGCTAACACTCTTGTAACGCTGTTTATAATGTTTTACTGCATCAGTGTTGCATGAAAGAATTTGGCTAAACTGAGGCACTAATAAACTCTCGACAGCGAAATATGCTGCGGGAAATCTTCGCCAAAGAATCGCCTTCTTATCACCCACTGTTTGCATTTGCGTGTGAATATCATTGTGTATGAATAAAGTTTTTTCTCCTTGCCAATTAAGGGCTGCTAAGGTAGGCTCTAGCCGATGAAAATGCATGAAATCTGACTCAAAACACCGCCCTACAAGCGCTGCTGTATACTTTACCGTCGTCGGTATCAAGCTTCTAACATTATCATTTTCCAGAGAAAATAGAGGTAGGAAACTAATTTCTCTGCCTGCAAATTCGGCTGATTGCCATTTGTTTATAGGCTGGCTTTTATCGTTTCCTGTTCCTACTAGTCGCACCGCAAATTCTGGAGGTGCGTACTTGATAAATATGTTTATTAGGGTCTGAATGCCCCCGATAGTAGTGTTCCAAGGATTGAACTGGTAAAAAATTGTGAGAATTGGTTTACGCATTACTACAACCCTGGACAACTTGGGTAAACACTAATATAAGTTTTAACACAAAATTTTAAAGCAAGTGTAATTTTTACTATATCCATAGATGTATTTAGTTTCATCTCCACTTCGTACTATCTCTTAGGTAATATTTTTTCTTGTCAGTGAATAAAATGGCAGCAGAGTAATTTTTCGCTCTATTTGTCTAATTTATTTAACTTGGGAAAATGGTATGGAAGAACACAAAACTTTGCAAAGTTTTATACGTTAATAGCAAAATGCTTGACATTAACTTAGTCATGGCTTACACAACTCTAAATTCTAGAAAAATTCACGAAAAGAAAGTTGCAATGAATTCCTATCTGCGGAACGTGAATTCTGAAGATGCACTTCAACGAGTGCTTACTTTTAGGTGGTGAAAAGATGCTTGACCATGATGTGCCGACAAGCTGTAAGGCTTTTAACTTAACCGATTGAGCAAAGGTGTGAATGTAAATCTAGACTAAAAAATCTGCAACAGTCTCATGCATATTAGCTGATAATTTGGCGTTGAGAGAAGTAAGTAGCAACTAACAGCATCAAGCGCCAAAACCAGAATTGAAGATATTAAAACACGAATAAACACTATCAAAGGAAAGTTCTCATATTTCAAAGATATTGTACTTTCCAAATATGCACACCGATGTTAGATCTATAGAAATCTTGTCTGCGTCTGTAAATGAATTAACAAAAACTTAACTTTGGCAAAAAGTCTAATTAACTCAAATCGTTTTCAAAGGTTATAAATGTAATGCAAACGACAATATTAACGGCTTTTGAGCAATAACTTTTGAATCTGGAAAAATAGCGGTAAGTTCGCGCAGAGAATGATAACTGTTCTCACGAACGTAGGTATTCCTAAATGACATATAGCACCCAATTAAAAACGGCAATAAGTCGAAAATTGTCTGCGTGTTGGAAGTTAGTCTGGGTGCATTAGGTAATAATACCTAAAGCACCACCAATCATAGCAGATGACGCATCTATTACAGCTTGGATTTGGCTTCTAAATTTTCCAAGCGGCTTTTGAGTTCTTGATTTTGTTGTTTTACTTGGTCGAGTTCTTCGCGTAATTGACGCAGAGTTCCTTCTGTGCCAACATGAAGACTTACTTTGGTGATTTCTTCTTCAGCAAAACGACGCACCCGTCCATCAGCTGTTTGGTCAGCAAGCGATCGCAAAATCGAGATTGCTTTCGGAGTTTGCATTTGTCCGAGTGCGACAACCACTGCAATTTGCGTTAAAAAGAAGCTATCTTTGGCAAGTTCTGCCAATCTATTTAAAATCACTTCTAAGTTGGCAGGAGTTTGACCAACAGAAATTTTCCCCAAAGCACGAATTGCCGATAACCGCAAGGGTTGCGGTATACCGATTTTGGTGTATTCGAGAATTAAATTTAAAGCGGCTTCAGAAGTTTTAAGTTCTGCTAAACCAGCGATCGCACCACTGCGAACAACTTCATTCCAACCAGCTTTTTCTGTCAAAACTGATTTTAGCAGCTTTAGTACCTTTTCTTCCCTTGGTTTATCATCCAAGTTAGCAGAAGCGATCGCGCCAATTGAGCGAGCTGCCATTGCCTCTACATAATAACTAGGATCGCCATCTTGCAAAAGCGGTTTTAAAGCCTTATAGCTTTCATTCGTCTTGATTGTACCAAGCGCTTCCGCCACCGCTCGCCGCACGAAAGAACTTGTATCTTTTAATCCAACAACCAACTTATCAAAAGCCTGATTTAACTTGATATTTGCTAGTTGCTTGGCTACTTCCACACGTACACCCCAGAAGGTGTCATTTTGTAACGCCGCAGACAACGCATTCACCGCTTCTAAACCTCCTTTTTTCGCCAAAGCTTCGGCTGCATAAATACGGGAGATAGGATTCGGGTCAAATTCCATCTGTGCTTTTAACTCCGCTACCGGATATTCTAAAGACACAGTTTTCAGAAAATTGTTCCCGACATCAAAACTAATAAAGTTCGGTTTCTCCGTAAGTGGAAAGTAAAAGCTTTGTTCGCGTTCATTCACACGGACTGTAAAAGTGGTGAGTGGGGAGTGGGGAGTGGGGAGTGGGGATGGGGGAGTGGGGGAGTGGGGGAGTGGGGGAGTGGGTTGTTGAGTGTAACCGAAACCGATGGGGATTTTCAAATCAAATAAATTATTAGCGTTATCTGTGGTAACTTGATTTTGGGTAACTGTGACTTTTGCCAGCTTTGCATCTTGATCCCAAGAGTAAGCGACTTTAAAATCAGGATGACCACCGCGATAAACATACTGGTCGAACAAAAACGTCAGATTGCGTCCAGTAGCTTTTTCAATCGCTCTTAGTAAATCGATTGTTTCGACAGTTTTGTGGGCATTATCCCGGACAAACGTCTGAATTGCTTGCCAAAATAGTTCTTCGCCTAATTCTGCGCGAATCATGTGATATACACAAGAACCTTTTTCGTAAATGTGGCGATCGTAAAGTTCGATCGCTTCTCGATAAACGTGTGTCACCATCGGACGGCGGTAACGAGATGCATCTTCAGCTAAATAACTACGCGCTTCCAGTAACCGATAATATGCAGCTTCTTGATCGCCATATTCATGTTCTGTCCACATCACCTCAGAGTAAGAAGCCATTCCTTCCTTCACCCAAGCGTGTGACCAATGTTTAATTACCACCAAATCGCCAAACCATTGATGCGCGAGTTCGTGGACAACTAAACTTTCGCTATTGCGATTATCTAATGCAGCGCGTTCATCCAGCAAACATCTATCAGTTAACAGCGTGGTAGATGTGTTTTCCATCCCACCGAAGATAAAGTCATCAACGCATACTTGATCGTAGTTGGGGAAAGCATAAGGATAACCATATTTTTCGCTTAAAAACTCGATCATGCGCGGAGTTTTGCCCATGCTGCGTTTAGCATCTTCCTCGCGTCCCTTTTCTACATAGTAGGTGACGGGTTTGCCTTGCCACTCATCGCGAATTGCCGCAAAGTTGCCTACAGCCAAAGTCATTAAATAGGTAGGATGAACTTGTTGCTGCAACCAGTGGTATATTTTCTCATCGCCGTCTTCTGTGGTGTCAATCAGTTCGCCGTTGGAAATGGCTACAAACTGTTTGGGTACTCGGACTTTGATTTCACTCGAAGATAATTGTCCTGGATAGTCGAAGCAGGGAAACCAGAAGCGCGAGTCTTCGTCTTCTCCTTGAGTCCAGACTTGAATAGGTTTGTCGGGGTAATGTTTGTCAGGTTGAATAAAGTAAATACCGCGTTGGGGTTTTTCGACAGAGTAGGCGATCGCCATCAGCAATCTTACCCCGACTTGCGTCGGTTGAGGAAGTTGGATGAAAAGCTGTTCTCCATCGCAGTCAAACTTGGATGACACCTCGTTGACTTCGACAGACTTAATGTTCAAATTCACCGCATCCAAAGTCAAGCGATCGACACCATTGCGGATTGGTAATAAGCGAATGCGACAACTACCCTGGCAACTTTGGTTAGGAATATCCAAGCAGAGGTCTAGATAAATATGCTCTACCTGTCCTGGGCGATCGGGGTTATAGTGTGGTTTTGCACCTGGTAACTCAAAAGATCGGTGGTGATTATTCTCGGCTTCAAAAGAAAACTGCGACATTGATACTTACTAACCTTATAGGGAAAGAAAACTCTTACTGAATCTAGATAAGACAAATAGCGAAAGAAGTGTTTTTTGCCCAAGTCAACACAGCAATGAATGGTCGTTAGTTAAAGAGGACAGTTCCACAAGAAGGTTTCCCTCTGGTATCTGTCTTCAATAAATGCACTCCAAGATTGCGATCGCACCTCTTTGACACTTGATTAACAGCACTTTACGCTTCGAGCGCTTGCCCCTAAGTGTCAATACTGTTAAGCATTTCTATAGCTTAGAATAGCTGACCAGAGCGCGATCGCTTTTTTGTTGGGAATTAACAACATACCATTTACGGATTCATTCCTCACCCCATTGAATTAATTCTTGGAGGAAGAATTACAAAAGAATGAGTTCTTTGTATTACTTTTGTCCCTAGTAAATAACGCTACATTTGTGCAAAAGAACAATAAATCAGCAAACTCCACCATGACGCTTGTACAAGCCTCAGTAACAATTTGAGGAAAATAGGATAACATCAATGCCCGAAACTAAATCAAAATTTTTAATTCCTGCTATTGGCGCTGCCGTAATTGTCACAGGAAGTATAGCGGCTTATATGTATCTAAAAGGACCGTCTGGCAATAGTTCAGACGCTTTGGCAAGTGCTAAGATAGTTCCTTCTACAGCATTTATCGCAACTTATGTATCTACTGACCCTCAAGCTTGGGCGAAGTTACAGCAATTTGGTACACCAGAAGCACAGAAAATAGTCGCAAAAAATCTGGATAGCTTAAATAAAGATTTGCTCACAGAAAGTAATATTTCTTATGAAAAAGATTTAAAGCCTTGGGTAGGCGGTGTGATGATTGCTGTGCTACCATCAACTCCAGCAAACCCAACTCCAAATAGCGGAACAGCGACACGAGAAGCGAATATTTTGATGGTGGTGGGAATTAAGGATAAACTCGCTGCATTAAATTTTGCTAAAAAATTAAAGCAAGAAAAAGGCGTAACCACAAAGGAAATTGACTACAAAGGCGAAAAAATTAGCGAAACCACAGGTAAGGGGAAACCCTCATATAGTGCGGTGTTGAATAATACTTACGTGGTACTTGCTTCGGAAAGACAAGTGGTAGAAAACTCAATTGACACCTTGAAAGGACAGCCATCTTTTGCGAGTAAAGAAGGTGCAAACAACGTTTTTGCTAAAACTGTAGATGTGAAAAACGCTGTAGCACAAATTTACGTGCCTAATTATAAGGACATGGTACAGCAATTAATGGCGACAAATCCGCAAGCGATCGCCTTACCTCTACAAATTATGAGGCAATTTAAGCAGGTAAACTCGATGGTAGCGGGTGTTGGGATCGATGATGGGGGAGTGCGGATGAAAGCGATCGCGCTTTTAGATTCAAAGGATAACAAATTTTCGTCTGAAAATACTGCTACTAAAGTGGTAGCCAACTTTCCCGGTGATACTTTAGCGCTAATTAACGGAAATGGTATCAGCCGTTGGTGGACATCAGTCACAACAGCAGTGGAACAATCACAAGATTATCCCGAATTAAAGCAAGTAATCGCACAAGCTCGCGGACAACTAAAAGCGGTAAATTTTGACTTGGATAAAGATATTTTTGGCTGGATGGATGGGGAATTTGGTTTTGCTGCGATTCCTTCAAATCAGGGAATTTTAGCACCGCTTGGTGTTGGGGGAGGTTTCGTGTTTGATACAAGCGATCGCAAAACCGCTGAATCCACCTTCGCTAAACTCGACAACTTCGCCAAAACCCAAAAAATCAACGTCGTTCAAAGAAATATTAACGGTAAAGACGTTACAGAATGGCAAATTCCCCAACAAGGAGCTTTATTAGCTCACGGCTGGCTGAATCAAAATAGTGTATTTATTGGGTTCGATGGTTCTGTGGCGTCGGCGATCGCTTCTGCTAAAAGCCAATCTCTCGACAATAGCGATAATTTTAAAGCTGTTACCAACTCAATCGAAAAACCTAACGGTGGCTTCCACCTAGATATGTATCTAGATATAAATAAAATCGTGCCTCTTGTCAATCGTTTGGGTGTACAAGGTCAAGTGCCACCAAGAACTAGTGCTATTCTAGATTCCATTCGCGGACTCGGTGTAACCGCTACTACCCTCGACAAATCCACCTCTCAAATAGAAATGTTGTTAGCACTCAAACCAAAAACCGCTAAATAAAGCATTGGGCAATGGGCAAGGAGACAGGGGGAGAGGGGCACAAGGGGGACAAGGGGGACAAGGGGGACAAGGAGACAAGGAGACAAGGAGACAAGGAGAATAATTCTTCTTTCTCCCCATCTCCCCATCCCCCCCTCTCCCCGTCCCCCCATCCCCCCCTCTCCCCATCCCCCCATCCCCCCCTC
>NZ_JBPAOH010000089.1:0-32221 GCF_050875635.1 Tolypothrix sp. VBCCA 56010 | reverse complement strand
ATTTCAATCAGTAGGGGCTTGTACCCACTACGCAATTGTTTTAGCTCATTAAAAATTTAGCTCAGGATTGAAACCCAATTTCCTTATGTCCGCATGAATTATGAATTATGAATTATGAATTATTTGGGTCAAGGGTTTTAAACCCACGCAGGTGGGTTTTGTCTGTGTAGTCGCGAATTCCATTCGCTTTTCAAACATCCTCTTAATCGCGCTACAAAAGTTGCCGAAATTCATCAAGAGAATTTACAGTTTTGATAGCCTGCTGAATTGCTTTTAATCGTTGTAAATCTGTAACTTCAGAGATTATCGGCATTAATTATAAACCGGAATTGCCAAATTTTATCTCTAATGCTAATTCAATACCCGAAAATATTTCTTCTCGACGCCCGCGTGCTTCCCCGCGTGCTTCCCCGCGTGCTTCACCGCGTGCTTCGCCTTCGCGTAAAATTTCTTGATACCAAGGTGACTCCCGCAACACAGCCATATCCCACCTCATGATTTCTTGAATTAAGGCACTCTCTAGTACAAAAGTAGCAAAAAAAGCCAAGACTGTTTCTAGTTGGTTTAATTGTTCGTCTGTACGCAAAATTTGCAATGCTTCTCGGATTATTGACTCATTTTCGCCACCTTTGAGAATTGTAGGACTTACGCACAGGTAACGGAAAAACGAACCACAAAGACGCGAAGGACACGAAGGAATAAGAGTTGCAGAGGGTTTTTGCGTAAGTCCTAAATTGGTACAAACGGAAGCAAGGAGGGTAAAGGTTGGTCAAAGACGATATTTACATCAACTTCCCACAAATTAATTACGCGGTAGTCTTGACGCGCAGACAATCCTGCAATGTTTGATACATATGTTGTCGGGATTTGCGCGTTACCTGCTTTGAGGATGTTGATTAGTACAGGGTATGTCGGTAAATCATACTTTTCTTCCGCTAGTCCTGCATATGCACGCATCTGGCGTGGCATTTTTGGAGTATAGCGTAATTGTAGTTCGTTAAGAACGAGAAATTCTCCTTCTTGCTGGCTCTCAACGCGAATTAAAACATCACTTTCTCTGCTTATCCATTGAAATTACGAGTTGAGAATTTCCCCAACTGTTATATCTGGAATTTGGGTTACCCATTTTACCCAGTTGTCGGGTGCAAGGCTAATTAAGCGTTTAGTGCTGACATCTGCGGGTTTGGTCATTGGGAGTAGATGCACTCATATTCAGAAACTCATGTTACTGTAAATGGTGGAAATATCAAAGTTGTTATGTCCCTAGCATAATAAGCTTGGCAGAAATATAGCTCTTATTGCTTCCTCATCAATAAAACCTGATACTAACCTCATACTTTTTGCATAAGTTGTGCTTAGTCAGAAATACTGATATATATAAAACTTATATTTTATTTTTGAAAACATACGTAGGGGAGGCAAAAAGGGGTGTGGATTTTCCTCCCCCAATATTGCCGTTGTGTAGCTGCGAGAGTACGGCATCAAAGCTTGATTTTAGTGCGTTACGTGAAACGATAACGCACCCTATTAACTAACCTCATACTTTTTGCATAAGTTGTGCTTAGTCAGAAATACTGATATATATATAGCTAATAGAGCGCATCTGCATAGCCATGAATAACAAACAAAGTTTGCTCCCATCGTTTTTATTATGCAGTTTTTTAGCACTTCCAAGTTCACCAGCGATCGCTCAAATTACCCCTGATAATACCCTTGGAGCAGAAAATTCACGCCTCACACCCAATGCTTTAATTAACGGTGTAAATGCAGATAAAATTGAAGGTGGCGCTCAAAGGGGTAGCAATCTTTTTCATAGCTTCACACAATTTAATATTAATGATGGACAACGTGTGTATTTTGGCAATCCTGTTGGGGTAGAAAATATTCTCACGCGGGTGACAGGTGGGAATGCATCGAATATTTTCGGGACTTTGGGTGTTGATGGTGCGGCGAATTTGTTTTTGATTAATCCCAATGGGATTTTGTTTGGGCAAAATGCACGCTTGGATGTGCGCGGTTCGTTTTTGGGGACGACAGCGAACGCAATTCAATTTGGAAATCAGGGAGTTTTTAGTGCGACAAATCCTCAAGCACCGCCTTTGTTAACGGTGAATCCTTCGGGGTTACTGTTTAATCAACTTAATCAAAATGCGGCGATTCAAAATAATTCTATTGCACAAGCAGGAAAAGACCCTGCGGGTGTTGATGTATTTGGTTTGCGCGTTCCTGATGGTAAAAGTTTGCTGCTGGTCGGTGGTAATGTCAGCATGGATGGCGGTGGCTTATTTGCTTTTGGCGGACGAGTCGAGTTGTTTTCTTTAGCGGAAGCGGGAAGTGTTGGAATTCAAAGAAACGATAATAATCTGAGCTTGAGTTTTCCTGATGGGGTAGGACGTGCAGATGTGTCTTTGACTAATGAGGCTTATATTGATGTTACTGCTGGGGGCGGTGGTAGTATAGCCATCAATGCTAGGAATATCGATGTTTTGGCAGGAACTACAATTTCAACGGGGATAGCCTCAGGGCTAGGTTCGATTAATAGCAAAGCAGGGGATATTGAGATTAATGCTACAGGAGATATTAAAGTTGAACAGTCTAGAATTATAAATCTTTTAAACCGCGATGCCACTGGTAATAATGGTGACATTCGTATTACTACAAGTTCACTCTCTCTCACTAATGGAACGCGAGTGGTTGCCGTCAGTAGAGGACAAGGAAATCCAGGCAATATAAATATTGATGCCCGTGAGACTGTCTCTTTGGATGGACAGAGTGCTGCTTTTAGCTTCGTACAAGGAACGGGAAAGGGATGCCAAGCTGGAGATATCAAAATCACTGCTGGCTCTGTTTTTATGACTAACGGCTCCCAGTTTTCTAGTACCACTGCTGGAGAGGGTAATGCAGGCAGTGTGATAATTACTGCTCGCGATAAAGTCTCTTTAGATGGAGGAAGTGATATCTTCACCACGGTGCGACAAGGAGCCTTTGGCAACGGTGGCAACATAAACATCAGCACTGGTTCACTATCTGTGACAAAGGGGTCTCAACTCGGTGCTGATAGTTTCGGACAAGGAAATGCAGGTGATGTGACCATATCTGCCCGTGAAGCAGTCTCCTTTGATGGAAGAAGCGAGGATGAAAGATTTGCTAGTGTTGCAGGCAGCATTTTGGGAGCTGATGCAGAAGGCAGAGGAGGCAACATCAATATCACAGGTAGGTCACTCTCTGTAACAAACGGCGCTCAACTGCAAACCAGTACTTTAGGACGAGGAGATGCAGGCAATCTAACAGTAGCTGTCCGCGAGGCTGTGTCTTTTGATGGCACAAACGGAGATGGAGATAAACCCAGTGCTGCCGTCAGCCGTGTGGAGGAAGAAGGCGTGGGCAATGGTGGCGATATTACGATTACAGCGGGGTCACTTTCTTTGACTAATGGAAGTCAACTGCTTACTGATACTAGAGGTCGGGGAAATTCAGGAAATATTCAAATCAATACGTCTGATTCTGTAAGTATATCTGGAACTACCCCTGTAAGCGGACGCTCTAGTGCTTTATTTACATCTACCGACGATAATTCCACAGGTAAAGGCGGCAATATTAGAGTAGATACTAGTTTTTTTCGTGTATCAGATGGTGCTTTGTTAAACGCACAAACCAGAAATAATGACAATGCTGGTAACATTACAATGAATACCAGTTTCTTTGAAGCACTTAACGGCGGACAGCTTATCACTACAACCTCTAGCAGCGGAAACGCGGGTAAAATTGCTGTCAATGCTACTAACAAAGTAACTATCTCTGGTGCTGATACCACGTTCAATGACAGAGTTGCAAAATTTGGCGGTAACGTAGGAAATATCGGTGCAAACAGTGGCTTATTTGTCCTCTCCGAAAGTTCAGGTAGTGCAGGCGATATAGAAATTAACTCACCCAAACTGAGTTTAGACAATCAAGGCAGACTCATTGCAGAATCTGCATCAGGTAACGGTGGCAATATCAACCTGCAAATAGGAGACTTACTGCTGTTGCGAAATAACAGCCTTATTTCTGCCACAGCAGGAACCGATCAATCCGGCGGCGATGGCGGTAACATAACTATAAATTCACCCTTCATCGTCGCCGTACCCAATGAAAACAGCGACATCATCGCAAACGCTTACAGTGGCAAAGGTGGTAATATTAACATCCGCGCTCAAAGTATCCTCGGTATTGAAGCGCGTCCTAAACCATCAGATGCAACCAACGATATTACCGCAAGTTCTGAATTAGGAGTGCAAGGACAAATCGACATCATCCAACCAGAAGTTCAGCCCACAGAAGGACTCATCGAACTACCAAATCAAGTTGTTGATGCCAGCAACCAAATTGCTCAAGATTGCGGCAGAGGTCGTAATGCCAAACCTTTAGGTGAGTTTATCGTCACCGGACGCGGCATACCACCTAACTCCCTGCAACCATTGAATGGTACAACCAGTATTGCACCCCTGGCAACCTTAGAAAGCGATCGCTCCAACACATCCCAAGCACCGATAAAAGCACCTACTCCCCCCACAGCAATCATCGAAGCACAAGGCTGGGTGAAAACTGCCGATGGTAAAATTGCCCTTGTTGCCCTAGCACCGCAAGCTACGCCATCTGCACCTCCGACAACTGCATGTGCTAACCCAAGCCAGAAATAGTAATTTACAGAACCCTGTCACAACTGACGCAAAAACTCTCACAGAACTCTTACTCCTTGGCGTCCTTGGCGCCTTGGCGGTTCGTTTTTAAACAAATATATACGCAAAGAGTGGGGAAACCCCGCCCCTACTAAAAATGGAGATTTAATCATGTTAGCTTCAAGCGATCGCCTAAACTCATTTGGTGAACCATATTTTTTCAAAAGCAATGAGCCATTGTTACTCGACAACCCCGAAACTATTTGGCTCATCCAATCTGGCAGTTTAGCACTCTTTGCCATCAATGTTCAACACGGCGTTCCCAAAGGCAAACGACGTTATTTATTTAGCGTCAAAGCGGGTGAAGCGATGTTTTCCGCAATGCTAACTTCGCCGGATGGACAGCAGCAAATTTTGGCGATCGCTCTCGAAGAAACTCAACTTTTACAACTTTCACAAAATCAGTTCTGCAATTCAATTAAACAAGAAAAATCCTTCATTAACCAAATCAATCGCTGGGTAAATCATCTCAGTTCAACCGTATCGGAAATTACTTCGCCAACATTACCCACTCCCACAAAAGCCCCAGGATGCGCCGTCTTAGCGAGTAATGAAGTGTTTCAACCGCCACATGATATAGTTGTTTGGGTAAAAGTTTTCCAGGGACAAGCGAATTTACTAGGCTTAGATGAATTAGAACTCACATCCGATATAGTACGAATTCCGCTTTTAGGGAATTTATGGTTGCAGGCGAGGGATATCCTAGAAATTGACTCTGTAAATGCAGATATATTAGATGCTAGCAGTTTATTAAACGGTTTAAATTACCTGCAAACTTTTGTATTACAAGCAATTGGACAACTCGAACAAAAAGCAATAAAAGTAGAATTAGGACGCTTAAAACAACGGGAACAACTGAATAATCAAGCGATCGCCAATACCTTAGATAACTTTGCTCATATCTTCGATGCCGAAAAAGCGAATTCTCCCGTCAAACAACCGCTGAACAGCGAAGAAGCGCTACTATTTGCTGCTGGTGCGGTAGCACGAGTTTTGGGCATCACCATTAATCCACCTGGCAATTCTGAAGATTTGCGACGCTTCCGCGATCCTCTAGAAGCGATCGCTCGTGCTTCCCGCATCCGCATTCGTCGCATCACCCTGCGAGATAAATGGTGGCATCAAGATAGCGGACCGCTACTAGCTTACACGTTAGAAGATAATCGTCCAGTCGCCATATTACCAATATCTGACACCCGTTACCAAATTATCGACCCGCTGCAACAAACGCGCTATCTATGCAATGCAAAAATTGCGGCGACTTTATCCCCTACAGCTTACACATTCTATCGTCCCTTACCAGAAAATCTTCAAGCACTAAACTTGCTTGGGTTCGCATTGCGCGGACATTCCAAAGAACTTTTCACACTGCTGTTAGCTGGGATTGCGACCACCTTACTCGGTATGATTACACCACAAGCGATCGCAATCCTTATCGACCATGCCATACCAGACGCAGATCGAGCGCTCTTATTTCAGCTAGCATTGGGACTATTTGCAACAACGCTAGCGCAGACTTTATTTCAACTCACTCAAGGAGTTGCAATTATGCGCTTAGAAACATTTGCCGACACTTCCACCCAAGCTGCCGTCTGGGATCGACTTTTAAATCTGAAAGCATCATTTTTTCGTTCTTATTCAATTGGTGATTTGAGCGCTCGTGTTTCCGTCATCAGTCAAATTCGCGGCAAACTGAGCAACACTCTTTTGAAAAGTTTATTTTCCAGCGTCTTTTCATTGCTCAATTTAGGACTGCTATTTTATTACAGCATTCCTTTAGCATTGATTGCCACATTTGTTGCTTTAATTAACGTTGCCGTGACAATTATTTCTGGTATTTTGACGTTACGCAAAGTCCGTCCCTTGCTAAACCTGCAAGGCAAACTCTTTGGGATGATGGTGCAAATTATCGGCGGTGTAGCAAAATTCCGCACTGCTGGAGCGGAAGCTAGAGCATTTGCTTACTGGGGAAGACAATATCAGCATCAATTGCACCTGACTTTAGATTCGCAAAGTATCGAAGATAACCTTGTAGTGGTTAACAATATCCTCTCAGCATTAACGCCAGCGGTGATTTTTGTATGTGCGACAACTTTGCTGCGATCGCAAGGAAATAATGATACTTTTTCCACGGGTACTTTTTTAGCATTCAATGCTGCATTTGGTACGTTTATTAGCGGCACAACTAGCTTGAGCAGCACCGTTGTAGATATATTGGAAGTCTTACCTTTGTGGGAACGTGCCCAACCAATCCTGCAAGCTATCCCGGAAGTGGATGGTAGTAAATGTTACCCTGGTCGATTATCTGGACGAGTCGAAATTAAAAATGTCGTATTTCGCTATCGTAACGACGGATCGCTTACCCTTGATGATGTTAGCTTACGGGCAGAACCAGGAGAATTTATCGCTCTCGTCGGTCCTTCTGGAAGCGGTAAATCCACGTTATTTCGACTGTTGTTAGGATTTGACACTCCGGAATCTGGCAGCATTCATTACGACGGACAGGAACTTGCTGGGTTAGATGTGAATGCAGTCCGCCGACAGTTAGGCGTTGTTTTACAAGGCAGTCGTTTGATGTCTGCGTCTATCTTTGAAAATATTTCTAGTAACGCTGTTTTGACAATGGATGAAGCCTGGGAAGCCGCAAAGATGGCAGGTTTAGCGGATGATATCGCAGCAATGCCGATGGGGATGCATACAGTAGTCAGTGAAGGTGGAACTAATCTTTCTGGTGGACAGCGGCAGAGGTTGCTGATTGCGCGATCGCTAGCTTTACGTCCCCGAATTTTGCTTTTTGATGAAGCCACCAGCGCTTTAGATAACAAAACGCAAGCGATAGTTAGCGAAAGCTTAGAGAAACTGAATGTTACCCGCATCGTTGTGGCACACCGTCTCAGCACGATTCGTAATGCCTCACGCATTTACGTTCTGCAAAATGGACGCTTAGTGCAACAGGGTAATTTTGACCAACTCGCTCATAAAGAAGGATTATTTAGTCAACTCATCCAGCGGCAGCGGTTATAGTGCTTTGCTCAAGTTCAATAGCTGTAGCAAAGAGCAAACATAAATGGCGTTGTATTGAGTTACAGGTACGTGAATATATTGCTTGTTTAATGGGTGAGGTTGAGGTGTATCGTCCCATGATTTGGGATAAGTAAAACTTAACTGTTTGCTTGTTTCGGGGCTGAAGTCCAAAGCCCCAAACCCTGATTCTTGCGTTCGCAGCCCCGGCAAGCCGATCAATTAAAGGTTTCAGACTTTTTCTATCAGGGGTAATCCTCAATTTAGGGTATTTATTTTGGATAAATTTGACAAGCCCCGAAAATCTGCTGTAGGATCACCTCTAGGTAAGGCTTTTAGAAGCCAGCCCTTTAAACTTCTTCGGAAGTTGAATTAATGGAAACTGGGAGAAAATACTAGCGTTGAGATTCTACGATTCCCAGCTTTAAACTTCTTCGGAAGTTGAATTAATAGAAACTATTCTTTTCCGTCCCTGTGCGTCCATACACCCTCTCTTTAAACTTCTTCGGAAGTTGAGTAGGGTGCGTTATAGCGAAGCGCAACGCACCGTCGATTAGTAGTTGAGTAGGGTGCGTTATAGCGAAGCGCAACGCACCGTCGATTAGATCAATATGGTGCGTTACTTCGTTAACGCACCCTACATAAACTGAGATTTTTGCAAAAATCAAATCCGATTGCAATATCTTGATTCATCTCAACTAGCAAGTCAAATGAACAATAAATTGCTCATCAAACTTAACACAACTTACTTCTTTCGTCTTACTTTTAACACGCGATCGCTGTCCTAAAAATAAACAAAAACCAACAAGTGCAAATAAAACCAGGTGTATACAAGTTGCACCATTAGGAAGTAATATATTATCCCAAGTTTCTTGATCTGCAATCCATAGTTTTGGGAATTCCTGCTTGTTATAACCCTTGACTAATATACATATTTATGCTTACCTTTGTTAGCCAAAATTTTGTCATTCGCATCGGGAAGGAGGGACTTCTCCAAAATTGGTGTTATAAAGTATTGAAGTCCTTAAATATACAACTGCATGAATGTTTATCACCGCAAGCTCTATGCGCTGCTACTTTGTTCTAATTCTGTTGACCAAGCGTATACAATATGTAAAACACTAAAATGTTTACAAGCTAATACCGATGCGTTACGGAAGTGGTGGTGTATTGAATCAAACAAATTAGGAGAGCTAGCGGCAGATATTAGCAGTTCAAGCGATCGCGTAAATTTACCAATCAATCCGATTAGTGCTGGCGATAAAATAGAGATACGCCATCCCATCAGCGGACAACCTAAAGAAATTGACGCAACATCTAATATTAATCTCATCGCATCAATTCCCAAACATGTCATTGAAGATACTGACGTAGAAAAAGTATTTTGGTGGTTTTGGCGGTTTTACCCAGAGCTACTAGCTAGCAAGCAACACGATGCATTGCTGTTTCCCGCGCATCGAGTGATTCCCGATACACCAATGCATAGTTATGCAAGTACGGTGTCCGCAGTTGTGGGTGCAATGTTTCCCAACGAGTGGGAGTCAGAAAAACCCCAAACGCCTTACCTGCTGCTGTTCACCTTCTCCCCAGTGCAGGAGTTTATCAAATCATCGCGCAAATTCTTGGATTTTTGGGCAGGTTCATACTTGCTGCACTATTTGAGTGCAAAGCTGTGCTGGTATATAGCCGAAAAATATGGTTGCGATGCGGTGATAACTCCTTCATTGTGGGGACAGGAGATAATTGACGCTTTGATTGTGAAATATAAGATTAAAGACGATTTTCAGTCAACATTAATCAGACCAGACCCAGTAAAATTATTTGAAACATCAGGGTCAACTTCGCTTTCAACTGCTGGATTTCCGAATATAATTACCGCCTTAGTTCCAGGAGAAGTGGCTGCGAAAGCATTAGCAAAAGAGTTAAAACTACAACTGCAAAAAGAATGGCAAAATATTGCCGCCGGAGTACGAGAAGATATTAAGAATAGAGTAATAAAATGGTTGCAAAAATCGAACAATATTGAAAAAAATAGCGAATTTCTGATCGAAAACCCTGAGTGCGATCGCCGAGACTTAGAAAAATGGCTGCAAGGTGGCTGTTGGGAGTGGAATCAACTTTGGAACGCGCAGATAAACAACACTTGGGAAAGTTACTGGACAGCGCTACCATTAGGTAATCCCGAACAAGAATTAGTAATTTCCAATAGTGCGGATAGTGATTTGAAAAAATGGAAGCAAGCACAAGAAGTTGTAGCACCTTCGCGCTTCCAAGAAACTCCACTTCCAGCAGAAGAAAATCTTTATAAAGAGTTGAATGTCGGAACCTGGTGGGGAAACGCACAATCGCGTTTGGGTAGGGTAATTCAAGCAGTTAAAAATACCCGCAATTGGCAATTACCAGCTTCCCCAGGAGTGCGTTCTACCCTTTCCGGACAACTTAGCGCGGTACACCCGCAACTATCCTACAAAGAGCAATTTCGTGAAGGTGCGGGATTAACTTCTGCTTCGATGCGACTGTTTTGGCGGTTGATGTCGCTGGTATATAAGAATTTATTCAACGGTTCCGAACAACTCAATGCAATTGAACTTACCAAACGCATGGGATGGGTGTATGGAGGTGTTGCAACTTCTTTAGGAATTTCAATAAGTGATAACGAAGAAATCGATTACGAAAAATTAATTCGCTTTCCCAATTTAAGTTCGATAGCATCTGCCAAGTTTACATTCGATAACTTGCCGACTGTGCGTAACTATTGGAATAACCTTAATATTTTAATGCAGTCAGAATTCGGCAAAGAATTTGAGCATTTAACTCGCCGTCCATTCAATATTTATAACACTGATATTTGCATGAATTCTGACAAATTAAACGGTGTCATGTTCTCAGCAAAATGGCTAGCAGATGACATGAACTTGCAAGGTGAGAAAGTTAGTACATTACGAAAAATAGTAGACCAAGCACATAAAGAAAGTGGTTTTGCTGATGGTAGTCCGAGTGATTGGTGGGTGATAGTTCTCGCTGATGGTGACGGAATGGGTGATTATGTTTCCGGTAAAAAGCTGGGTAAATATAATGAATACATCATCGATTCCGCAATTGATAAAACTCAGTTAGATTCTGAGAATTTACAAGAATTATACGCAGCCACAAAACGCATGGGACCCGCAACTCATGTCGGACTCAACCGCGCACTTTTAGATTTTTCAAATCGCCTCGTACCTTATCTTACAGAAAAGCGTTTCTGTGGCAAAGTCGTCTACAGCGGTGGCGATGATGTAATGGCGGTGTTACCGTTAGAAGATTTACCCGAATATCTCCTATCATTGCGTGCGGCTTGGTGCGGTCAAGCAGACCCTTGTGATGAATTTGCAGCAGGTGATGGATATTGGACACCGAAAAAACCAATTGAGGGAATACCAAATCGTTCGTTATTTACAATGGGTGAAAATGCAACTATGAGCGTGGGTATCGTGATTGCTTATAAAAGTGTACCCCTACCCACTGTGTTAGAAAATATTTGGCAAGCTGAAAAAGAAAGAGCAAAGAAACTGCCGAAAAAAGATGGTTTGTGTTTCCGCGTTATTTATGGTGGTGGGAATACTTTAGAAGCAGTGATGAAGGGAAAATTGTTAGAAGATTGGTACAAATTTATTCAATCTCCCAGCGAAGAATTGAGTCCGTTATTATTCCGACTTGCAGAAGAACTACCACTACGTGCCAGCGTGACGGAAAATCATCAATTATTTTCTAAAGTCGCAGATACGATTATGTCACGTCGGGATGAAAGTAAGAAACTTGAGAATTTTGCTGAGATTAGTAATTTTCTTAATGCTTGGGAAGAATGGGTAAAAGAATTAAAACCGGAAGATTTGAGTTGGGAAAAATGGAATGAGAAATTAGAGAAAAAAGAGTACTTGGGTACGCATCCTGATGATTTGGGGAATATTCTGCGATTTAGTGCTTTTTGGGCAAGTAAAATGGTACAACGTCAAAATTGGCGCTCAACCAGCCAGGTACTAGAAGTCCCTGTCTAATAGCTTAAGTCCATTAAAATGGACTAAATACAACTTTTTTCATCGTGATGATTCCTGATTTATTTTAGTTTTAACTTGATTATGTATTGGTATGCAATCGAACCGTTAGATGTTTTACTTTTTCGAGAAGCTAAACCTTTTACCCCCGGTGAAGGTTCTTGGGCAAAATCGCAATTTCCACCGCTGCCAATTACAGTGTTTCAAGCTTTGCGATCGGCTTTGGGAGAGTATTCACATAAAGACCGAAATTTAGAATTTATTGGTCCGTTTCTACTTGATAGCAATGAAATTTTATGGCTACCAACACCAAAGGATTTATTAGCTGTTAAAGATAAGTCAAATTCCGAAGATGAAAATATTGATGACGATTTGGACGAGAAAGTAGACAAATGGAAACGAAGCGATCGCCTGCAACCAATTAATCGGCAAGATGAAACATGGAAATATATTAACTTTGATGAAGATAATGATTTGTCAATAATGGTGACACCAAGTATTGACAAAAACGAATATATATGCAAACCGCAAACATGGATAACTGCTGCGGCTTTGGGTAAATATCTCCAAGGCGAACAACTCGATTACCGAGAATTTCATCATAACCCGTGGAGCGTGCAAGTATTACCGCACATTCACATGCAATCTGATTCTCGCCAAGTCCGCGATGAGTCAGGGTACTTTACCGAAGTTGCAATCCGCTTGCATTCTGGGTGGCGACTTGTAGCGGGGTGTAGCTGCGAATTATTTGAACCGCATGTAGTACGCTTGGGTGGCGAAGGACACCGGGTATTAGTTTCACCGTTACGCGACTTTACACAGTGGGATGAATTAGCAACTTATTGCGAGCCAAAAGCTACAAGCAATTTCGCGTATTTACTCACACCCGGTTTAGCAGAAAAGGAACCTGCAATATATGGAGTATACCCTGTAAACTGGCAAGAAAATTTAGTTGGTTGCGTGAGCGATCGCCCGATTATCTGGGGTGGTGTTTCCAAAATTCAACGTCGGGAAGCAGATGAAGAATTTGCTTTACTTCCCCAGCGTGCGTTTGTTCCACCAGGGACAGTTTATTTATTTAACTTTGTTCCTGCGTCAATTGATTATTTGCTACCAGCAGCTTCTACAAGTTGGTTTATGACTTTTCGACAATTAAACTACGGAAAATTACTTTGGGGGGAAAGATAATGACAAATTGTTTAACTTATTTATATCTACTAACACCATTGCATACTGGTGGTAGCAGCAACGAAGGAAATTTAATGGGAATTGCGCGAGAAGTGCATACAGAATTTCCTTACTTACCAGCTTCAGGGATACGCGGTAAAAATCGCGCCGAATTAGAACCGAAATATCCGCAAGAAGCAGGCATATTTTTTGGACAAAAGATAAAAGATGGACAGCAACCAACAGAAGGTGAAGTTTGGTTTGCAGATGCAACGTTGTTGTTTTTCCCAATTGCATCGTTAAGCCATCATCTTGTCTGGATAACTTGTCCTTTGTGGCTAGAACGTTGGAATCGTTGGCTTGATGGTAAACCGTTACAACCATTTATTAAACAGTGTCGTCAAGTTTTATCTGATTCAAAGTCAGCAGTAATTAGCTTTAAATCAGAGAAGTTATACTTGCAAAATGCTTTGCTAAAAACAGCCGATTTAGAAGTTATCGATGCTTCAGCAATTGCCAAGTTAACTCAACCTCTAACTACTAACGGGGGAATGATTTCTGAGATTGCTAAAAAGTTAATCGTTGTCACAGATGAAGATTGTATTGCACTGGTAGAAACAGGTTTACAGCGAGAAGTTAGAGTTGCGCTGGAGGAAAATTCTAAAACAGTCAAAGGTGGTTCGTTCCGTTCGGAAGAAGCAATTCCACCAGAAACAGTTTTATTTTTTCCGTGGGGAATGAAAGTAGCTAAAGAACCAGAAAAAACTACGAATATTCGGACAGCGTTACAAAAGCTGTTGAGCGATCGCTTGCAATTTGGTGGGTTAGAAGGTTTGGGTAGAGGTTGGGCAGATTTAATGACTGTAGAATTACAAAAGGAAAGTAAATAATGAAGCTTGATTCACGTCAATTTAGTAAAGAAGCATACGAGGCTTTAACTGATTTAGCTAAAAACCTAGACAAAAGTTACCATCCCAAAGCCAGCGGATTAGTTCAAGGTTTAACTGCTTATATCTCTACCTGGGGTTTGCATCGTCTCAGTGCAGATGCCAAGAAATTTTTGAATGGCAAAGCTGAAGATACGAAGTATAAAGGTAAAGTTTACAAGAAATTTTTGACTGCACTCAAAAAGTTTAGCGGTGAAGATTTCAATGTAGATAATGAGGGTTGCTTTATCACAATGGAATTCAAACAATACACATCTCTCAATCGTTTAGCAATCGAATTAGCTAAAGAGTGGTCATTTTGGGCACCTGCAATTTTGGGTGAAGCGGAGGAATCATGAGTTCAAGTCTTCAAAAAGAATGGCAAGCGTTTCTTAATAAACTCAAAAAAGATAAAAATCCGCTTTATGAGTTACTAAAAGATAGCGGATTAGACGAAGATAGCAATAATGCGTTAAAGCTTCGTTTGCCTACCGATGAAAAAAAGAAGGAAGTCAAGGCAAAACTGCCAAAAATTCAAGCTAAAATGCCTCTTCATTGGCATAAAAAGCGAATCAATGTAGATGTTGGTGAAGTTCCTCAAGAACAAACACAAACGCAAACACAGCAAAAGCGACGTGTGATAAATTTGACACCCCAGGTAAATTCACTTTCATCAATGTCGCGTCAAACTAATCCTCAAAGTCCGTTGCAAAGCTTAAATTTTGCTGATTTTGAATTAGATAAAAAAGGAAATGAATTAGCGCAACCTGTACTGAAAGCAGCAGAATTAGCAGACAAGACTTGCGGCACTATTTACAAATATCTCACAGAAAAAACGCAAAAATTAGCTGGTGAAAATGCCATTAGAGTAAAATTTTCTTGGCGGGTGCGCGTGGGAGGAATGCGGGGGTTCCGCGAATTGCTGCTACCCGTATTTCATCCTGTGTATGGTGTCCCGTATGTCCCTTCTAGCAGCCTTAAAGGTGCAATTATTGCCGCAGCAATTCAACTTAAACTTGATACTAAAGAAGAAATTAATCGCATATTGGGAACTCTTGATAGTGGTATTGCTTGTGTGCAAATTCTTGATGCTTTCCCAACTGCACCTTGTCTCAGTGTGGATATGGCAAATCCGCAATGGCATTGGCAAGAAAATCAAGTTAAATATAACCCAGAACCGCACGCTTTACTATCAATGTCAGAACCTGAACTGCTAATTGGGTTAATTCCTACCAGTCGAATTGCTAACCGAAATGACGCGCAAAATGATGTTAATAAAGTTAGAAGCTGGCTAGAAAAAGCTTTGAATATAGGCATAGGTTCGCGGGTAAGTGGTGGATACGGACGTACAAATTTCAGCAATAATTTACCGCATTCGTCATCACATAATTTTCAGTTGTGGACGCAGGGAATGTATGGTGCTGACACTCAACAAGCAGAATTTCGTCCCGTAGCATTGCGGGGAATGTTGCGCTATTGGTTTAGAAGTTTTGCACTGGGAATTTATCCTCCCAGTGAATGCAAAGAACTCGAAGCTACTTTATTTGGTACAATTGAACCAAAAAGTAAATCAGGTACTCTTCGCATTGCGGTAGAGTTAGAAAAAGACGAAAAAAGCAACTTGGCTTATTTCTATAAAGGTAAAATCTTACTCGAAGCAAAAAGTGCCGAACACCTGACGCTAATTGAAAAGATATTGCAACTTTCGTCTCATTTAGCCGGAATTGGTAGAGGTTCAAGACGACCTTTGCATTGGAATCATCCGAGAATGCGGGGGTGTCATTTGCAGTTAAGCGATTTTGTTTTACCTGGTGATAAAACAGATTGGAAGGATTTCATCAAGCAAGTGAGCGATGCTTTTCTCGTTGTTCAACCTCCTCAAGGTACACCAGTATTAATTAACCCCGATAATCCTCGATCGCAAGATATCTTAAATACCAACGCACAAATTTATTTAATCACAAATCGAGATTTAAAGCATCCTCAAGATGTCCGCGATTGGGAAAAGGAAGGTAACACTCCCGCAGTCAGAGGTAAAGGATTGGAATTGCTTTACAGTAACCCTAAATTTAAGGGAGTAAGTCGAGACAATCTAGGAAATCCGCAAGTTGGTGGTAAGTTAGGAATTCCTTCGTTTGTATTGATTAAGTCTAATTTTCCCAATTCCAAACAGCATTACCAAACTGTAACTATTTTTGGTAGTGATAATCCCCAACGTCGTAATTTTATCAATGCTTTACAAGCTGGTTATATTCGAGTTTGGTAATTTGTCTTACTTCCATTCTTTCTCTTTTACCTTTTTACTTATTATGGCGATTCTCATTGCAAATATCGGTACATCTGACCTCGCAATCAAAATTGATGACTTCTACATTCCCATCGGATTTGACCGCAAGGAACCAAATATTGATGATTCTGGATTGAATGGTAATGAAGAATTGGTTTGGGAACAAGAATTACGCAGAAGTTACATTGCAGAATATCTCTGTCCTGAATTAGGTGTAAATGTTGATAAAGGTAGATTTTCGTTTCGAGAATTAACTCAGAAAATACTTGAAGCTTATCAAAAAGATGAAGAAACATGGCATCAACGCATCCGTCCCGGTCGTATTTGGGGTGTAATAAAATCAGCGATGTCACCTAATTTTCAAGTCAGAGAAGCATATATTTTTGTCACTGACCAACCAGAAACAGAAAAAGACGGTTATCCATCCGATTCAATTTATTTATTCGACATTTTATCAAAGTGGTTTGGACGTGAAATTCCCAATCTCAGGCTGAAAAAAGAAGTAATCCCTAAACATATTGCTGCAAACAAGCAAGACCCACTTTTAAATCATTATTACCACTTTTTTAATAAAATTAGTCGGGATGATACAGTATTAATTAGCATCAAAGGTGGTACACCCCAGATGCAAACAGCGCTGAAAATGCAAGCGATCGCATCAGGATTACCCAAGCAACTATTTATTGACCCAAGACTTTCAATTAAAAAAGTTTTGGCTGGAGAAGCGTCTGAATGCGAGTTAACTTCTTATTGGCAATATATCAGAACCCAAAAATATCAAACTGTTAAATTATTGTTGGAAGAACGCTGGGATTTTGATGGTTCGCAACAAATTTTAAAGGATTGGAACAAAGTATTAAATTTCTTAATTAAAGAAAAAGTTGCCAAAAAGCATGATGTTAGTGACAGTCAAATAAAATTAGAAAAAGTTATCCAAGGTTTGGATATAGGCATTCATCACATGAATTTAGATTATGAAAGCACATCCAAACAAAATAATCCACAATTAAGCTTAGATAAAACTTTCCTTGGCTGGATAACAAGTCAAGGTGATGAAAAGTTATTGAATTTATATACCCAGTGTCGTATTTACTGGGACATTAACCAAATTGCTAACTTTTTAGCGCGGATGTCATCATTTTATGAAGCAACCCTAGAACGCTTAATAGTAGTTCTCGATGGAAAAAAATATTTCCGTGAAGATAAGAGTTTAGATATACCGTTAGTCCGTCAAGAAATGGGAGAAATGCTGTGGAAAAACTTTTACGATGACCAGAAGCAATACAATCCTAAACTGAGGGATTATTACATTAATTCTCAACCCGTGAAGCTAGATAACCGCTTTGCCAAACTGAATTTTATCGAAAAATTGCTAATACCTCATCGTCATATTGATTCCAAACATTGGGATTTAATTTTCAAATCTTTACAAAGCCTTGACTTTTGGGCAGAACAGAGAAATAATTTAATTCACTACTCAACTGGTATTTCTAAACAACGGATGCAAGATTTATGGAATGAAGGTGATAAGAAAAAAGATTATAAAGTTAAATTAGCTTGTCAACCCGGTAAAATTCGTGAAGTCATGGCAGATATTTGTAAAAGTGAGTTAGAACTGGTGCGGGAAGAATGTCAACAACAGTTTGTCGGTCGCAATGCTGATTTTTATCTATATTCTGACATTAGAAAATGGGTTCTCCAGCAGTTGCGCGAAGATAGCGAGATGTAAAACTTCCGCGAACCTCTAGCTGTTTTTACGGCGAGGTCAATTTTTGAGGCTGAAAAGCTGACTGCAACTAGCTTTGAGTAATTTTGAGCAAAAAGGAGGTTCGCGCAAAGGCTGAAAAGCTTACTACATCAATGTTTGAGGTTATTTTGTTTAACGGTAAACTTGACATGTAATGGCTGAAACAGTACTTTTGGATCTGGTTCGCGAAAATGGCTTCTGGAACCCCCCATTTTCAAGCCTTTCAAACCCCAGCGGTCTCCACTAACAATGTGGAGACGAATTAATGGAAACACCACTTTACCAAGTGTCACCGGTGACAGTTCCAAAGTCTCCACTAACAATGTGGAGACGAATTAATGGAAACTCAACTTCTTTGAGCGAATCCTCCAGTTTTTTCAGTCTCCACTAACAATGTGGAGACGAATTAATGGAAACTGTTAGTATCGATATGAAACTACTCCATCCAGCAGTCTCCACTAACAATGTGGAGACGAATTAATGGAAACGAAACACTAATGCTATAGGACTATCGGATCTACCGTCTCCACTAACAATGTGGAGACGAATTAATGGAAACACCTTGCTCAGTATTAGATTTAGCTAAGAAAAACTGTCTCCACTAACAATGTGGAGACGAATTAATGGAAACTGACATTAATATCTGAGTACCAGCCGGAAAACAATGTCTCCACTAACAATGTGGAGACGAATTAATGGAAACGGTTTGAAACAAGAGCAAAATATACAACCTGAAATTATGTCTCCACTAACAATGTGGAGACGAATTAATGGAAACATGAAGATATTTATATTCACTGCCCCTACTTAAATGTCTCCACTAACAATGTGGAGACGAATTAATGGAAACGCTATTTTGAATGTGGTTAAAGATTGCTTGCTGATGTCTCCACTAACAATGTGGAGACGAATTAATGGAAACAACCACCCAGCTTTGTTCACCCACCTGAGTTTACTCGTCTCCACTAACAATGTGGAGACGAATTAATGGAAACTTCATGATTATCCTTGTGTTCAGGGGATGGTCTGGTCTCCACTAACAATGTGGAGACGAATTAATGGAAACGTTTCAAGATTAACGCAGACGGAAACGCCGCCTGCAACGTCTCCACTAACAATGTGGAGACGAATTAATGGAAACAACATATTTTCATCAATCGTTTCTTGATTAGAGTCTCCACTAACAATGTGGAGACGAATTAATGGAAACATCACTATAACTAGTGATGGCACAAATTTGGATTATGTCTCCACTAACAATGTGGAGACGAATTAATGGAAACAAACAGAAAATTTAGGAGGAATTGAAGCTTTAAGTCTCCACTAACAATGTGGAGACGAATTAATGGAAACGCACTTTTTTTTAGCAGCATCAGACTTTGCTGATTGGTCTCCACTAACAATGTGGAGACGAATTAATGGAAACACCAAATTTCCCACCCATATCTTTGAATATAAGATAGTCTCCACTAACAATGTGGAGACGAATTAATGGAAACTTGTATTAAAGTCTTTCCACAAGCTGTCCCCGCTCCTATAGTCTCCACTAACAATGTGGAGACGAATTAATGGAAACCGCCTTCAATAGCTGACGATGGATAAATATCGAGTTGTCTCCACTAACAATGTGGAGACGAATTAATGGAAACATCACAGTGAATTCTCGCGCCGTTCGGTGAGTGCGGTCTCCACTAACAATGTGGAGACGAATTAATGGAAACTAGCAACCTTGCTTTCTACACCACTACCTTTCACTGTCTCCACTAACAATGTGGAGACGAATTAATGGAAACCCAAACTGGTGGAATTTAAAGAAGTTGTTAGAGACGTCTCCACTAACAATGTGGAGACGAATTAATGGAAACTGTAGCCTGTTTCGGGAACTCGCTTATCCGGAGTTTTGTCTCCACTAACAATGTGGAGACGAATTAATGGAAACTTAAAGCCTGTAATTTCGGAAACATTTATAACCAAAACGTCTCCACTAACAATGTGGAGACGAATTAATGGAAACCTCGAATTTCATGCAAGGGGGCGGGAAATGGTTTTTGTCTCCACTAACAATGTGGAGACGAATTAATGGAAACATCAGATCACACTGACCACTAAAAGCATTTGTTATGTCTCCACTAACAATGTGGAGACGAATTAATGGAAACAACAACTAGTAAACAACTACAACATATTTTTGCAATGTACGTCTCCACTAACAATGTGGAGACGAATTAATGGAAACGCGAGATAGCCATCGATTTCTTAAACCAATTACGTCTCCACTAACAATGTGGAGACGAATTAATGGAAACTTGGGAACGTTTGGGCAAGCGAGGAGTTTCAAATTAAGTCTCCACTAACAATGTGGAGACGAATTAATGGAAACTCGATAACACCAGTCAAATCAATCTCGTTACTATTGGTCTCCACTAACAATGTGGAGACGAATTAATGGAAACGTCCCATTCGCGGGAGTACCAATGGGGATTTTTAGGTCTCCACTAACAATGTGGAGACAAATTAATGGAAACGCGAGCAAGAATGGAAACCAAACGGAAAGCGATCGCACCAACAACATTTTCGTCATTCGCACGAACAAACTCGACACACCCAGACATCGGATATATGATAGAAACATCAAACAGTAAACAGTAAAAAAATACTGCTTAAAAACTTCTGCCTTTAATAAACCCTGATGTCTGCATCAAATATCTGCCACTTTCTGATTGGTGTTCCGGGTAGTGGTAAATCAACCTTCGCTGCTGCACTCTGCAAACTCGGTAACTATGTCATCGTCTCCACCGACGAAATTCGCGCTGCACTTTATGGAGACGCTACCATTCAAGGCAATTGGAGTGAAGTTGAAAACCAAGCACTCGAAAATATTGAAAACGCGATCGCATCCGGTAAAAGTGTCATCTACGACGCTACCAACTTCAAACGCGCTTTCCGCATGGATTTTTTAATCAAGGCAGAAAAACAATTAAAAAGAGATTCTTTTGACTTTCCCGTTTGGATGGCGTGGTATCTAAAAACACCTATTGAAACCTGTATTGAGTGGAACAAAAAACGCGATCGCCACGTTCAAAACGAGATAATTGCCAGCATGTACAAATCACTGTCAAACTTTCCACCGCTTCCAGGTGAAGGTTTTGCAGCAGTCGAAGAAGTTGATGTAACAACACTCCTAACAGATACCGCAGCAAAAGCAACACAAATCGAAAAGCGCATCAAAACCCTGCAACGTCGCATCATCAACCGTCACAACCGCACCCAACACAACGGTATCACCTTTCATAACTACAGCCATTTGCTCGATTTTGACCGCTTAATGCACTTGATTTCCTTAATTATCAAGTATCCCGGTATCGGCAACTTGCACGCAACTAACCCCAGTTTGCTGGACAATATTCTCGGCAATGTACCTGAATTTACCAATGATATCCAACAAATTACTGCTATCATGGCGAAGTTGCGCGGCAATATCTACGCTAACCAAGAAGCGATCGCCAAAGACTTGCAGTGGCTGATTGAAAATGGTGTAATAGCAATTGAAGCAAGACAACAGAAGCTAGAAGCACAGATTCCCCTACTCTCCCCATTTTCCACTCATTCCTACTCCGATACCGAACCTTTCCAACGCTTGATCGGAACAATTCGCTTTATCCTTCACCACCCTTTTTTAGCCAACGCTGGTCAGGGAAGTTTATCAACTCTGGCGATCGCACTTCAACAAGCGGGAGTTATTTATGGTAACTCCTTGGATAATCTCCGTAAAGATATTGAAAAAATTCTTAGACCATATAAAATATTACCATCATTTCCCATGCGAAACGGTTACTTTGCTGGTACGGGAATTCTCTCCCAACAAGAATTAATCAAGGTTTTTGAGATTCTCCAGTCGCAAGCGCGATCGCTTGATGACCCATTAGCGTTAGAAATCTACGAAACA
This sequence comes from Tolypothrix sp. VBCCA 56010, assembly GCF_050875635.1. Taxonomy (NCBI): domain Bacteria; kingdom Bacillati; phylum Cyanobacteriota; class Cyanophyceae; order Nostocales; family Tolypothrichaceae; genus Tolypothrix; species Tolypothrix sp. VBCCA 56010. The sequence goes on along the minus strand of NZ_JBPAOH010000089.1, from coordinate 10,375 downwards.
TTCAAGCAACGAATGTTACAAACCAAACTGATGAATCCTGGTGAAAATATTTACCCCGTGAGGTCAATTGCCAATAGCTCAATAGTTGACTCAAGATATTTACATAGTACCGCTTTGGCGAATAATTTATCAAAATTAGAACAGGCGATCGCTAACGGTGAACTCTTAGAATTAAATCGCTTTTCTGGTAGTGCTGGCTATAACGACGATCCAAAAAGTTTCTTTTTAGCTTACCCGTTGCAAATCGTTTTTTCTAACTTAGCTTGGTATTTGGGGTTTGAATGCATTGATGGGGATGAACCGGGTTTGTTGCGGTTTGAGAGGTTAGATAGATTATTCTTAGGTAAACCGCAAAACCTAACACGTTCCCGTACTGAACAAGAAAAGTCATTGCAACGCTTGCAAGCATTATTAAAAGGTAGTGCGGGATTGTTTCTTGGTAATAGTACAGCTGAACAACGCAAGTTTTTAAGTCATGATAAACAAGTGCGCGTTACAGCGTGTATAATAGTTGAACTTTGGTTTAATAACGATATCTACAAGTTCGTCACCGAAGGAACAAAGCGGTTTGCACGAATCAAAATGTCTCCCCCAGTTAAAAGTACAAAAGTCAATCTTCCCAAGTCTATATTTTCGTTGAAACAAACTAGTGATAGAGAATTTCCCAACCGATTTCAGACTATATTACCCAAGTGGTCATTAGATGAATTTGATTTATTGCGGTGGATTATTGGCTTTGGTGGAAATGTGAAAGTGGTAGAACCACCAGAATTAGTGGAGAAGGTGAAAGGAATTGGTAGCGGTATTATTGGAGTTTATGACAAATGAATAACTGACAGATAGCAATCTTATGTAAATTTGTCAAGAGCAATAAAACAGTAAATTTTTCAAAGGAAGAGTAGATAGTATTTAAGTATTCGCTCTTGAAGAACGATGCAAAGAAGCCAATAAATCTCATAATAAATAACAAATATTTATTATTTGTATCAAACAAAAACCGCTAATAACAAAGATTAAATTAGCCATAAATAAGTAGGTAGGCACAATCAAACCGATCGCTCAAAAGTTTGATTCTCCTTTCTTTTGACGGGGATTCTTGTTTCACAAGGAGAAATATGACAATATGTCCTCCACAAGCATACACGCTCGTGTCCCACAGCCTTTGACGAAGCGCAGTAAAGAATTCAGGACTTACGCAACTGGCACACACTGTCCAGGCGATCGCGGCAAATAGTACAACAGCACTATTTGTTTTCCAAGGACTGAACTCAGTTCAAGAACTTAAATTAATTAGGACTTACGCACTCGTCATGAAAAACGTAGACGCGGAGCGGCTTGCACTTCTGCTACCGCAGAGAAGCCGCTTTCTCCGTGCGGGGGTGGAGTCCTGTTGAGGCGACTGGCGTGACGCAGAGTTCATAGCGGAAAGTCGAGCCAGTCGCTTGGTGAGGCAGCGCGGTCTTGGGGGTTCCCCCCATGAGCGACTGCCGAAAGGGTTTCCCGACTTGGGCGAACTGGCGTTGAGCGGAGGAAACCTCCGCTCAGAACGCATCCTCGACAGAGGAATGAGGAAGAGAGAAAATTTTTGCGTAAGTCCTGAATTATTAGAGCGATGCCTTCTCCTGTCGGAGACGCTCCGCGAACGGCAAGGCTTCTCTTCTCCCAAAGGGAGACGCTTGCGCGAACGAGACGCTAGCCTGCGGCTTCTCCAACGGAGTACGCGAACGCCAACGCACTCAATGTACTTCGTCGAAATGGTTATCTTTCCATCACAACGGCTCAAAGATTTCTCTCTAACGATATTGACAAACTCAGAAATGCTTGTGGAATGAAACAGCCCTGCTCCTGCGTAGTCAAAGCAGAAAAGGCGTATCTTCGCTTGCGGATTTGGTTTAAGTTTGACAGCCAGTTGTCAACAGACGATGTTCGTACCAGGATCAATCTTTAATTTGATTGTGCTGATTTTTCCATTTGCTGACGCAGGCTAAGTGGTCTCATATCAGTCCACACTTCCTTTATGTAAGCTAGGCATTCTTCCTTTGTCCCGCTTTTACCAACATCTGTCCAACCAGGAGCGTTTTCCCGCTCACTAGGCCAAATTGAATACTGTTCTTCGTGATTTACGACAACTTTGTAGATAGTTGTATCTTCTTGGTCATTCCAACTCATAATCACTCCAAAAAAATTGACACTTACTTTACTTGATCTGCTAGCACAGTTTTGCTACTCCTTTGTCCTATGATATCGCTATCTAGTAATAGCGCCAGGTGCTTTATTTAAAGAATATCCAACTTTATCAATCTGCTGCGGAGCCTCCAAAAAACCACTACGAATGTAGTATGATAAGTAGGTACTAAGTAATTCAGCGCTTATTTGTGGACAGTTGATAGAGGTTCCTACAAGGTGATCGAGCGTATTCTGAGTGTCGAACTGTACCTTTACTGAGTTACCATCAGCTGCTTCCTCGTTAAATGTGTGTATTAGTGGATACAATGCATTATCTGGAGAATGTTCAGCAACCTTCAGCAGTTCAGCTCGCCACTTGTCATACGAAATTTGTTGAAGCGAGTAACCAAAAGAGCGAATCCAAGTGACAAGGTTGTTCCAGTAGGCAGGGTGGGGATTAAAAATATGAAAGGTTTCCCCCAGTGATTTTTTCTGCCTTGATAAATGGATGATAGATTTGCTTGCATAGTCCACAGGAGTCATATCCATCATTGTGTTTAGGTCTGGAACACTTCCGAGTTGAATGCAGCCTTTGATCATTCTGGAGATTAAGTCATCTGTCTTACAGATTCCTGTTTGGCTGTGCCCTGATACTCTTCCCGGTCTATAGATACAGACAGGAAGTCCTCTAGTGCGTGCAATTGTTACTAACTTTTCAGCAACCCATTTACTCTGCTGGTAGCCACCAACAAGACTACCACCATGATCTAAAGAGTCATTTTCTCGGAATACCCGATCTTTAGTGAAGTCCACTAAGGCAAAAACGGAAAAGGTAGAAATATAATGTACAGGCTTCACTTTAATTTGGCTTGCCAATCTCAGGACTTCTTGAGTTCCAAGAACATTAGCTGCCTTAAGTTTAGGGTATGGATCGACGAAATTAACTAATGCGCCATTATGATAAATCACATCTATTGTACTTGCCAACAATTGAAATTGTTGATTGGAAAGACCAAAAAGTGGCTGAGATAAATCTCCTATAACTAAGATAATTCTGGAACTAAAACATTCATTCCAAAGTGAGTAGAATTCAAGATTTGCTTGTATCTTCTTTTTGCCTTCTTCCACATTAGAGGAGCGTACCAAGCAATAAATGTCAGCATTGGTCTGCTGTAGGAGTTCATAGAGTAAAAAAGCTCCCAGAAAGCCTGTTGCTCCAGTTAGAAAAATACGTGCTGGCTCTGCGATCTGCTCAACGGGTATGTTGGCGGGACGAATTGTATCATCTAAAACAGCTTCTGCATTGAGATCCGTGACAGATATTGTAGCAGGTGGAGTCGGTTTGCAGTCACGAACATTATCAATGACTTGAGCCATCCCCGCAACTGTAGGTGTTTCGAGCAAAGCGTGTAAGGACAATTTTATTTTGAATGTATTTTGTACGCGGAAGACCAGTTGAGTAGCTGTAAGGGAATGACCACCAAGGTCAAAGAAATTGTCATTGACACCTACAAGCTCAAGTCGAAGCACTTGAGTCCAGATTTCAGCCAGTGCCTCCTCGGTTGGTGTGCGGGGAGCCACAAAAGTTTTTTCTAGTTCGGGTTGTGCCGACTCAGGATCTGGTAGCGCCTTGCGATTTACTTTGCCGTTGGGTGTCAGTGGTAGGGTATCCAGCACCACGAAAGCACTAGGCACCATGTATTCAGGTAGTTTTTGTTTTAGGAAGGAGCGCAGGTCACTAATTGTGGGTATCTGCTCTTGATGCGGGACAATGTAGGCTACTAAACGTCGATCGCCTGGAATGTTTTCTTTGGCGATGACCACAGTTTCTCGCACATCTGGGTGTTGGTTGAGTAAAGCTTCAATTTCTCCCAGTTCAATCCGGTAGCCCCGTATTTTCACCTGTTCGTCAATCCGTCCCAGGTACTCTATCTTACCATCTGCCAGGTAGCGAACCAAGTCCCCAGTTTTATACAAGCGTTCCCCAGCCTTGTTGTTAAAAAAGTTGAGAATGAACTTTTCAGATGTAAGTTCTGGTCGATTGAGATAACCACGGGCTAAAGATACACCGCCGATGTGTAGTTCTCCAGGAACTCCCACAGGAACTGGCTTTTCGTGTTTGTCTAAAATGTAAAATTGCGTGTTGGCAATTGGGCGACCGATAGAAACGATGCCGTCAGCTGAAGAAGCACTGTTGAGAGTCTCTACCTTGTGGACAGCTGACCAAATGGTGGTTTCTGTAGGACCGTATAGGTTCCACAGTTCAATGCCCCGTTCAAGCAACTGATTGGCGAGTTCGCGCTTGAGTGCTTCACCACCGCAGAGAATTTTCAATTGCCTGCTGTCCTGCCATCCTGATGCTAGAAGCAACCGCCAAGTTGCTGGAGTGGCTTGCATAATTGTAGCACCCTCAGATGACAGACGCTTTAATAACTCGGTTCCATCAGTGGCAACTTCGCGGCTGATTACTACTAAACGAGCGCCCACAATCAGCGGTAGATACAATTCCAGTGCGGCAATATCAAAAGATAATGTGGTAACTGATAGGAGGGTATCTTTCTGGCTTAGTTCTAGAGTAAGGCGCATGGCATTTAAGAAGTTAACTAAAGCACCATGCAGAATTTGAACTCCTTTTGGTTTGCCAGTGGAGCCGCTCGTGTAAATTACATAAGCCAAGTCTTCGGATGTTACCTTGCTGTACGGATTGCCTGCGCTTTCTTGAGCAATCTCTTGCCAGTCGGCATCCAAGCATACTACCTTAGCTTTATGTTCCGGCAATGTTGCCATCAACCGCTCTTGGGTTAGCAGCACTGGCACATTAGCATCTTCTAGCATAAATGTCAAGCGATCGCGTGGGTAGGCAGGGTCTAACGGCATATACGCTCCACCCGCCTTGAGAATGCCCAGCAGTCCCACCACCATTTCTAGCGATCGCTCTACGCACAGACCAACCAACACTTCCGGTTCCACACCTAATCTCTGTAGGTGGTGCGCTAATTGATTTGCTTTTGTATTAAGCTCGCCGTAGGTGAGTTGCTTGTCTTCAAACACCACCGCTACCGCATCCGGTGTCTTTTCTACCTGTTGCTCAAATAACTGATGGATACACAGTTGTTTGGGATAATCTGCTTGGGTTTTGTTCCATTCCACCAGTATTTGATCAAGTTCTGCGGCAGTCAGTAGCGGTATATCTGATAGCTGTCGATCGGGATTGGCAATAATCCCTTCTAATAAAGTTTGAAAATGATTTGCCATGCGAGCGATCGTCGCAGCGTCAAAACGCTGTCCATCGTAGATGAACCGTAAAGACAATTGTGCACCGGGCACCGCCATTATCGTTAGAGGATAGTTTGTCTTCTCAAAAGTACGAACATCACTTATTTGCAGGTTCAAATTTTGCTCTTGTAAAGCAGCATCTACGGGATAATTCTCAAACACCACTATACTTTCAAACAGCGACTGTCCTCGCGGCACATCGCTCCATTCCTGGACTTGTACTAGTGGACTGTACTCATATTGGCTAATTTCAAAGAGTTGCTTCTGTATTTGCTTCAGCAAAGGAAAAATTGAGCGATCGCCCTGCACGCTTACCCGCATGGGCAGGGTGTTGATAAATAGACCGACTATCGATTCCAAGCCGAGTAAGGCTGCTGAACGACCTGAAACAGTAACGCCAAAAACCACGTCGGTTTCGCCACTGTATCGTGAGAGAAGTAAAGCCCAAGCTGCTTGCACTAAGGTGTTTAACGTTAGTTGATGCTGCCGTGCCAAAGACATTAGGGCTGCTGTTGCTGTTTGTGATAGCTCAAGAAGCTGCTCGTTGTAGCTTTCTTGCAAACTGGACTTTTGCTGTGTATCAACTACAAGCGGTGTTGGTGCTGTCAAACCCTTGAGTGTTTGCCGCCAGAATTCTTTGGCAACTTCCAAGTTCTGCTTCTGTAACCAAGCAATGTACTCGCGGTAGGAACGACTCGGTTGCAGTTGTAAATCTTGCTTCTGAGATAATGCTTCGTAAAAGCCCAGCACTTCCTTGAACACCAAAGGCAGTGACCACCCATCTATAAGTATGTGGTGATAACTCCACACGAATTGATACACGTCCTCGGACATTTGAATTAGGGTCAGGCGCATCAGTGGTGCCTTGGACAGTTGAAAGCCACGCTGGCGATCAAACTCAAAAAAGGCTTGTAGTTGCTGTTGCTGCTCATCAGGAGATAGTCCGATCCAAGAATGGATCTCTACTGGTAGTTTCACCTGTCGGTACACCACCTGTAGCGGCTGGTCTTGGCGTTCCCAAATGAAAGCAGTTCGTAGAACTACGTGCCGCGCTACTACTTGCTGCCATGCTGCATCGAAAGCTTGAACATCCAGCCTCCCTGTAAAAGTACAGCTCAATTGCTGACAATACACCCCTGAAGAAGGAGCATAAAGGGTGTGGAACAGCATACCCTGCTGCACCGGGGATAGTTGATAAATGTCTTCAATATTATTCTTTTTCATTTATTTCTTTAGCTGAAGATAAATTTAATATTTAGCTTTATTGTGCCGATTTTTCCATTTGCAGGCGCAGGCTGAGTGGTCTCATATCAGTCCACACTTCTTTTATGTAAGCTAGGCATTCTGCCTTTGTGCCGCTTTTACCAACATCTGTCCAACCAAGAGCATTTTCCCGCTCGCTAGGCCAAATTGAATACTGTTGTTCGTGATTTACAACGACTTTGTAGATAGTTGTGTCTTCTTGGTCATTCCAACTCATAATTACTCCAAAAATTACAGTTAGTTTGCTTGAGCCAGCACTGTTTTGCAACTAAATAGCAAAACAGGCAGTTATTTAGTGGGGGATAAAATTTGGTAGCTCAGACTCTACCAGTCGCAAGCGCGGAGAAAGATAGCTGGTAACAGTTGCTATCATCATGACCATTCCCATGAGGATGAACAGCAAGCCAATGCCACGTCCCGGTCCGACACCAATTATCTTTCCAACACTTCCAGCTAACGGTCCATTAATGGTAAGCAGCGGCTCAAACACTTGGTCAGCTAGCGGTCCAGCACTTAGGTAAGCAAGCAGCAGAGATAAATCGATCAGTATTCGGTTGAAAGCGAAGACTCTTGCCTGCACATCAAGCGCAACTTTGGTCTGAAAAATGGCTTGCCTAGCACTGACAACGATCGGCAGACTGAAGAAGTGAAAGAAAATGGCAACAGTACACAGCAAAACGTCACGACGCAGCCCAGCCAGCAGCATGCATAACCCGCCCAACAGCATAAACCCGAGTACGCTATATATGCGGCGCTTCCCTCCACCCCAAGTGCTGATGAGTGCTGTGCCGAGTAGCATACCGCTGCCACCGATGGACAGCATAGTGCCAAGTACAGCGGTCGAGGTAAAAGAAAGCAACAGTGGTGTCGATAGCACAATGGCAATTCCCTCAACAAAATGGTAGACACAGTTAAGAATCAATAACCAGAACAAACCAGGTCTATTTGTGATATAATCCCAGCCTACCAAGGCATCGTGCCACATTGAGCTTTTCAACCCTTCGGCTTTTGTCGTAGTTCTAGGTTTGGGCAGCCGAACCAGCAAGAGCATCACAAGGCAGAAAACGAAGGTAATTCCGTCAAGTATAAGGACACCTTCAATCTGAATGGTCACTAGGAGAAAGCCTCCTAGCACTGGCGAAATTAGCTGCGAGACAGCTAGCCCTAGTTGGAACATAGCATTGGCACGAACTAAATGCTGCGGTGGTACAAGCAGTGGGATCACAGCATTATAAGCAGGCCACTGCAAGGCGTTGAAAGCGGAACTAGCAGCTGTTGCTGCGTAGATATGCCAGATTTCAAGATGTCCAATGAAATATAGCACTGCAATCGAAAGGATGCTCAACCCAGCTCCACAATTGCTCAAAATTATTACCTTGCGTCGGTCTCGCCGATCCCCAAGCGAACCCGCAAGCGGGGAGACGATCATGCCCGGTAGCAAAGTAAACAAAGAAATCAACGCAAACTGAGTGACTGAGTTCGTATTTTTGTACACCCATATACTTAAAGCAAAGCCAGTAAGACCAGAGCCAAGTAGCGATGCCAGTTGTCCAATCCAGATGATTATAAAAGTCCGCATTTTTCGGTTGCTAAATTATCTGCCTGTGCCTGCTCAATGCAGCGTTTCAATTGTTCTGCCAGAACTTGGACGTTGGGGAAACCGAATTATTCTTTTTCATTTAGTAATCCAAATCCTCCTGTTGTAGTTGTGCAATCAACTCGTCAAGGTCTGTTTGGCTTAAGTCTGCTACGGGAAAGTCTGAAGGTGTGTAACCTCCAACCTCAGGAGATAAACAATGAGCAATCAGCGCTTGCAATGCTTGCAAAAACTTGTGTGCTAGACTCTCAACTGTGCTGTCCAGATGCACTTTCTCACTGTAAGTCCAATTCAGTCGCAGCTGACCCTCTAAAATTAAGCCACTCACGTCCAGCAAATGGCTGCGGTTTGCGATCGGGCTGCGGCTTGGTTCGGTAGATTCACTGAGAATTTTGAAAATAGAGGATGTTTGTAGCAGTTGATCGAATTGACCCAAATAGTTGAAATTTACCTGAGCTTGTGGTAAGGCTTCCAGTTTGGCGGCAATTTCGGTGTCGCCTTTGAGATAGCGCAGCAAGCCATAGCCAATACCTTGCTGCGGAACCCGACGCAGTTGCTCTTTAACTGACTTTAAGGTCTCACCTGGATTGTCTGTTGCTTGTAGCTCTAACACCACTGGAAAGATGGTGCTGAACCATCCCACAGTGCGTGATAAATCTAAATTTTCAAAGATGTGTTCTCGTCCATGACTTTCCAAGTTGAACAGGATAGAGTTCGACCCAGTCCATTCAGCTAACACCTGCACCAAGGCTGTAAGCAACACGTCATCGATTTGTGTGCTGTACGCTTTTGGCACCTCTTCGAGTAATACACGAGTTTCTTCCACAGACAATGACACAGACACCGTGCGTGCAGATGCTTCGGTGTTCGCACCCAGAGGATAGTCTAGTGGTATGCTTGCAACTTGCTCATATGATTCTGTTAGCCAATAACCCAGTTCTTTTTCCAAGGGTTGTGATTGTGCATACTCTGTTAATCGTTGCGCCCAATGTTTGAACGCTGTGGTCTTCGCTGGCAATTGTATCGCTGCGCCGCTACTGAGTTGCTGGTAGGCTGTTTGCAAGTCTGACAACAAAATCTGCCATGATACAACATCTACTGCTAAGTGGTGGATGACTATTAGCAGTCGGCTGGGCAAGCGATCGCCAAGAAACAACCAAGCAACTCGCACCACTGGTCCGTTTGACAGGTTTAAGCTAGTTTGTAGTTCTGCGACTTTTGCTTGAATCACAGCTTTGTGCTGTGCTTCTGGTAGTGTTGATAAATCTATCCGGGTAAATGGTATGTGATCGTCAACCGCAGCGTTCTTCTGCTGCCAACCAGAATTTATTCTCTCAAAACGCAAGCGCAAGGCATCATGATGTACTAGCAACTGTTGCACAACTTGCTCTAAAATATTCGGCTCAGTACCTAGTTGCATTTCCAGCAACAATGTTTGGTTCCAGTGTGCTGGCTCAGGTAAATTCTGCTCAAAGAACCAGTGCTGAATTGGTGTCAGCGGCAATGCCCCTGTCATTACACCTTGTTCAGCTTGATTCGCAGCAGATACAACTGCTGCTAATTGTGCGATCGTCTGACGCTCAAACAGTTGTTTCACTGTCAGTTGCAGTCCAGCTTGATTGGCTTTGGCAACTACTTGAATGGTGAGAATAGAATCGCCACCAAGTTCAAAGAAGTTGTCATAGACACCCACACGTTCTATACCCAGCAGCGATGCCCAGATCCCAGCAAGCATTTCTTCAATCGGTGTTCTCGGAGCCACAAAGTTGTGTGATTCAAGTTGCCCGGAGGGTGAGGGTAAGGCACGGCGGTCAACTTTGCCATTGGGTGTGAGTGGCATCGCATCGAGCACCACAAAATAAGAGGGTACCATGTACTCGGGTAGCTGCTGATGTAGGAAGTCACGCAACTGGCTAATAGTGGGCGCAGGCTCAGTCTGGGGTACAATGTAAGCCACCAAGCGCTTATCACCCGCAATCTCTTTGGCGATGACGACTGAAAGTTGCACGCTTGGGTGTTGGCGAAGTTGTGCCTCAATTTCTCCGAGTTCCATACGGAAGCCACGGATTTTGA
>NZ_JBPAOH010000088.1:0-33219 GCF_050875635.1 Tolypothrix sp. VBCCA 56010 | reverse complement strand
CGTGCAGAAACCGTAGAACAATTAGCCCAAAAAGCAACTTTAGGTAATTTACTGTCTATAATTTCTCCCCCCTCCCCCCCTCCCCCACTCCCCCTCTTCCCCCCTCCCCTCCTCCTCTCCTCCGTTGTTCCCAGTCAAACGCAGATTTGGCAAAGTTACCCTAATGTTCGCGTTATTACTCTAGACCAAGTACCTATAAAAGGAATGTATCCGACATTAGGAATTGACCGTGCCTTGAGTTTATATGGTGCTGGAAGGACTTTTGGCTTTCCGATGTTAGTTATTGATGCGGGGACAGCACTGACATTTACAGGTGCTGATAGTAACCAAAGTTTAGTAGGGGGCGCAATTTTACCGGGATTAAATTTGCAGTTTGCGAGTCTTGCTCAAAAAACCGGACAATTACCACTTGTAGAGTTACCCCAGGAACTACCTCGGAGGTATGCTCTAAATACAGAAGAGGCGATCGCTAGTGGGATAATTTATACGTTAGTAGCGGGAATCAAAGACTTTGTTGAAGCTTGGTGGTGCGATTTTCCTGAAAGTAAGGTTGCGATTAAAGGAGGCTCAAGCACGTTAATAGTAAATTATATGCGATCGCAGTATCCGGAAATTGCAGCGCGGTTGATTGTGGAACCGAATTTGATATTTTGGGGAATGCGATCGCTATTTTTTTTAGATGGCTAACGGCTTTTTTGTGTTCTTCTTGCGTTTGAGTTGTAAACCTACACCTGCAATAGTTTAAGTTCAGACGCATTTAAATTCCTTATGTGAGGTCTACCATACGATTATGGGGATTTCAAGAGAGAAAAAGTTAAGAAAAAAACTGCTTAATTTTAAGTTACATCAATCTAATGGGAAAATTTTCCGGAAAACTGCATATTTAGAAGACAAAATCTTGTTAGTGGAAGCATATATTCAAAAAATACTTTTTTTCCACTTAAAGAATAATTATTTAACGAACCGCGTACTGCTAGCCTTTGGCTTCTCCAACGGAGTATGCGCTTATCCGCAGACTAGACGCGTTCGCGCAGCGTCTCCGACAGGAGAAGGACACGAATGAGGTATTTGGCAAGATGTCCTAACTGTTTTAGGTGAACTTCGCCGCAATAAGCATCAAGATACCGCATTAGCCGCTGATTGGAAAGATTTGTTAAGTTCTGTGGAGTTGTGGAATATTGTCAGTGAACCGATTGTACGATGATTCCCCGCACGCGAAAACTCCGCGTACCCTTGCGCTTACCTTTGCGCTACAAGTGCGTTGAAAAACGCGCTCGTGCTGTACTTACATTTCCAAATATTGCATAAATGATGTTTATTTATCCCTATATTTTAATTTAATTATATTCGCAGCATCAAGGAAAACAGATGACATTTAACTTGAAAAATTACACTGTACTAGCTTTTACCCTGCTATCACTTAGCGGATGTTCGACTAATAAATTATTAACCACTGCACCTCAAACAAAGTCTGATAATTCTGCTGTTATTGAGCCAGTCGTCAGCGATAAAACACTTAATACTTCTGTAACAAAACAAGCGCTTGTACCTCCAGATAACCCAGACAAAGTTACTAACGCCAAAGTTTTACAATACGTTAAATTGCTAACAGCAAAGGGATTTCCCGGCAAAAATCAAGGAGTGTGGATTCAATCTGAAAATACTCTTTTAGCTAATCATCAAGGTACAGTGCCTTTACCTGCTGCTTCGCTCTCTAAAGTAGCAACAACTCTGATAGCTTTGCAAACTTTCGGAGCAGAACACCAGTTTATCACGCGCATTGGGGCAACCGGACCAATTAAAGACGGAGTATTAAAAGGTGACTTGATTGTTGAAGGTGCAGAAGATCCGTTTTTTGTTTGGGAAGAAGCGATCGCTCTTGGCAATATCTTAAATCAAATAGGCATCAAACAAGTGACTGGTAATTTGGTAATTGTCGGTAAATTATACATGAATTTTAAAGACGATCCACTGACTACAGGAAATTTTCTCAAACAAAGCTTCAACTCTCAGATTTGGTCAGCAGAAGTTAAAACAGTACATCAAAGTTTACCCCCAGGCACACCACAACCCCAAATTATAATTAATGGTATAACGAAATCCTTATCTGCATCTCCTAGGAACTTACAGCCTTTAGTACAGCATTATTCTTATCCCCTTGCCGAACTTCTCAAAAAGATGAATCTTTATAGCAACAACTTCATGGCTGATAAACTGGCTGATGCGGTTGGTGGAGCAAAAGTAGTAGCACAAAAAGCAGCTATTACAACCGGGATACCAACAGCAGAAATTCAATTAGTAAATGGTTCTGGTTTAGCTATAGAAAATCGAATTTCTCCCCGTGCTGTATGTGCCATGTTTATAGCAATTGAGAAATATCTTCAGCCTCAGAATATGACAATTGCAGATGTGTTTACAATTGTCGGACAAGATAAAGGTATTTTAGACAAGCGTCCGCTGCCAAAATTTGCAGTAGTGAAAACGGGCAGTTTTGATAATACTAGTAATTTAGCCGGAGCCTTACCAACTGAAAAAGAGAAAACTGTATGGTTTGTAGTTATGAATTCTGATGGCAAATTGGACAATCTCAATAGCGATAAAAAAGCTGCCGGAAAAAGTTTTGAGTATTTCCGGACTCAGCAAGATGCTCTTTTAAAAAGTTTTGCGAACAAGTGGGGAACAGTTAAAACTCAACCAAGCGAGTTAACACCTAATCCAGAAAGAAATAGCAAAACTTCTCGTAATGAGATAGTGAAAAAATAAGATACCCGACTTCGCTCTTTGTTGTCGGGGATCTGAAGATTGTCTAAGTGCGATCGCTACAAGATGCAGGATTAAATAAAGGAACCTGCGGATTGACAGCAGATGCATCAGCCACCAAAGTTACATTACCATTGTACATCGTTAGCATTGATAGTCGAAGAACCGCCCTTGCCTGCTCCCAATGCCTAATGCCTAACAACTATCAAGCAACAACCAACAACTATCAACCAACAACCATCAACCATCAACTATCAACCAACAACCAACAACTAACAACCAACAACTAACAATATTATTTGTTGTCCTTTTTCTGTTTATCCTGCAAACTGCTGGCTTGTTTCAGCACCGGAATGCACTGGTTAATCATCCACATTAAAACCTCGATTGGTGAGTCTCCTTGCTGAAGACGATTTTCGGCTTGGACGCCAATTAGTGTTGTTTGCAGAATTAACAAGAAAGCGATCGCTCTTTGAGTTGCACTTTTACCAGGTTTTTTAACAGACATCTCATTCACCTTGTTTTTTGGTTAACTAGGTGAATTATTTTTTTGGGTATTTCCCTATGCCACTCCCCAAGCAGCGTCTATAATGCTTATATCGTCAGGTTTTGCAGCTTGGGGAAGCTTGTTTGTTTGGGCAATTAATAATTCTTTCGATTTTCTTTATATTTGACTGATGTCAAGAAATATTCGTTGGGATGAATTAACTTTAAAGAATGTACTAAGTCTGGTAGAAGCATTGCTGCAACTGTCGGAACAGCAAGACTGTGAGTCAAAACTTCCATTTTGCGTTGTCTGGAATGCTGATAAGCTGCGAATCACAGGATATAAAAGCGAACAGATAAGAGGAAAGAGAAGCAAAACAAATGAAGTTGGTACAAAGCAGGAATATTTACTCAACCAAATTAAAAATGCTGGTAAAAGTTTAAAACTTCCCCACCTAAAAGCCGAATCTAGCCTTAGTCCCAAAGAAAGAGAATTACAAGAACTTCAAGCTGCACTCGACTGCTTGAAAGAGTTGGGAGTGCGAGAAGACGAACGAGCTAACAAGAATCAAGGCTATTGGAAATTTATTCTCACGTTGAAACATCAGACGGCAACAAGAGAAGAAAATCTAGAGGTGGTTAAGCAGAAGTGGAAGCAACACCCAAAGACAAATTCTTCAACAGTATCTCAGACACAAACAGCAGATAAAAGCTTCGATTGGCAAGAAATCTGCGGCACCATGCTGGAAAAGCACAAGCGTCTGACCACAGATCAGTTACTCTGTGATAATGAACACATGAAATTTGAGGTAAACCAAATTCATGTCCCTTTAGCACTCGTGCAGCGTACCAAAACCGAGAAGAAACAAGATACTAAGCCAGAACAAGGTTCCCAACTTTACAAACCGAGTTATGAAGAGAAGCCGCTTACCAAAACTGATAACCGCAATCAAGATACTAAGCCACAACAAGATTCCCGACTTGACGAACCGAGTTATGAAGAAAAGCAGCAGCGGTTTGAACATCAAGATTTTTTAGAGAAAATTATCCGTGATGGCGATGGTAAAACCAAAGGACACCGCATCGCTTTAATTGGGGAACCGGGTGCGGGAAAAACTACTCAGTTGCAAACTATAGCTTTCTGGATATTAGAAAACAAACTCGGTTTACCAATTTGGATTTCTTTAGCAGACTTGCAAACAAAGAGTGTAAAAGATTATTTACTGCAAAATTGGCTGGAGGATTCTTTACAACCGGTAGAAGATGTAAAAGAAGAAGAGAAAAAGGCTTTTGCAGATTTATTCAAGAATAATTCTGTGTGGTTGTTGTTGGATGCAGCAGATGAAATGTCCTCACCCGAACCGTTAACTAAGATTTCCGAGCAGTTGACGGGATGGGTGAAAAATGCACGGGTTGTACTGACTTGTCGGATGAATGTTTGGCAAGCAGACGGCGGGGCGTTAGCAGACTTCGAGACGTATCGGTTGCTGGACTTTGACTATCCGCAACAGGTGCAAGAGTTTATCCAGAAGTGGTTTGAGTCTCGGAACCTCACCCCCCAGCCCCCTCTCCTTGTTAAGGAGAGGGGGAGTGAAAACAAGGAGAGGGGGAGTGAAAACAAGGGAGAGGAGTTATGGACACAGTTAAATCAACCAGAACGTCAGCGCATCAAAGATTTAGTTAAAAATCCTTTGCGATTAGCGCTGTTGTGTAGCACTTGGCAAAGTTCCGATGGAGGTTTACCAGAAATGAAAGCCGGACTTTATCAGCAGTTTGTCCAAGAGTTTTACAACTGGAAAAAAAAGCGCTTTCGCACGACTCCAAAGCAGCGACAAACACTAAACGCGGCGCTGGGAGGTTTGTCAAAAAAGGCAATTGACGGAGAAACTTCTCGCTTTCGTTTGCGCTATGAGTTTGTAAGTAATGAATTGGGCGATCCAGAGGAGGAGGGTTCTCTATTTTGGTTAGCGTTAAAGTTGGGATGGCTTAATGAAGTTGGAATCGCTGCGGAATCAACAACCAAACAGAGAGTTTACGCTTTCTACCATCCCACATTTGAGGAATATTTTGCAGCCTTGGCGGTTGATGATTGGGACTTCTTTCTACCCCGCGCTCATGATAATAATAATCCACAGCCAGTTGCAGAAAGATACCGTATTTTTGAACCGCAGTGGAAGGAGGTGATTTTGCTGTGGTTGGGGCGCGAGGATGTGGAGAACCAGGAGAAAGAGGAATTTATTCAGGCGTTAGTGAAATTTAAGGATGGCTGCGGAGAATTTAGTGCTATTGAAAAAGTAAAAAGAGGATTTTACGAGTTTCGCGCTTATTTTCTCGCTGCTGCGGGAATTGCTGAGTTTAAAGATTATACCAAGGCAGATGCAATTGTGGCGGACATCATGAAGTGGGGCTTTGGCGAGTTTGAAGTTGAACAAAACGAGCAGGTGAGCTTTATGAAGTGGGGCTTTGGCAACGAGCTGATCAGCTTTCTCTACCCAATCGCAGAGGGAGCAAGAACAGCACTGACTCAGACAAATCGCATAAAAGCAATTGATGCCTTGGTTAAGTTTATCGACGACAACCCAAAGTATTTGCCTTATGGTGGTTTTACCACAGACTCAGCAGCAGCAGAAATCTTAGGGAAAATTGATCCAAGCAACGAAAAAGCGATCATGGTAAATGACAAGCCAAAACTGGATGATGATGACTACGGAATCCCAACATTCCCATTACCGAAATATAGCTTGGAAATTGACAATTTATTATCACAACTGGATTATAACGATGCGGTGGAGTCAATCTACAACGTGGTGAAGTTAATCAAGTACAACGAACTAATAGTAAATTTCGATGTTTTTGATTCTAACCCCAGCGAAGCGGAAGAAAGCTTAGAGGAAATTGGCTCAGGTAACGACGAAAAAACAATTGATTTCTTGGTAGAGTTAATTCGCAAGCCAAAACTGGATGATTATACCCGAAGCAAAGCGGCAGAAATCTTAGGGAAAATTGGCTCAGATAACCAAAAAGCAATTGATGCTTTGGTAGAGTTAATTCGCAACCCAGAACTGTATAATTTTACCCGAATTCTAGCGGCATATAGCTTAGGGAAAATTGACCCAGGCAACCAAGAAGCAATTAATTTCTTGGTAGAGTTAATCGACAACCCAGAACTGTATAATTTTACCCGAATTCTAGCGGCATATAGCTTAGGGAAAATTGACCCAGGCAACCAAGAAGCAATTAATTTCTTGGTAGAGTTAATTCGCAATTCACAATGGAATGATTCTACCGGAAGCAATGCGGCAGAAATCTTAGGGAAAATTGACTCTAGCAACGAAAACGCAATTGATGCTTTGGTAAAGTTAATCGACAACCCAGAACTGGATAATTCTAGCCGAATTCTAGCGGCGTATAGCTTAGAGAAAATTGATCCAGGTAAGGAAAAAGCGATCGCTACTTTGGTGGAGTTAATTTGCAAACCAGAACTGGATAATTCTACCCGAAGCAAAGCGGTAGAAAGCTTAGGGAAAATTAGCTCAGGCAACGAAAAAGCAATTGATGCCTTAGTGGAGTTAATTGACAACCCAGAACAGCATTATTATTTTGGCTTTAAAGAAGCGGTAGTAATCTTAGGGAAAATTGGCTCAGATAAACAAAAAGCAATTAATGCCTTGGTGAAGTTAATTGACAACCCACCACTGCATTATTATGCCTTCAGGGAAGCGGCAAAAAGCTTAGAGGAAATTGGCTCAGGCAACGAAAACGCAATTGATGCTTTGGTGAAGTTAATTCGCAACCCACAACTGCATTGTGATACCCTCAGACAAGCGCTATACTGCTTAAGGAAAATTGGCTCTGGGAACCAAAACGCAATTAATGGCTTGGTGGAGTTAATTGACAACTCAAAACTGCATTATTTTGCCCTCAGCGAAGCGGCATATTGCTTAGGGGAAATTGGCTCTGGCAACGAAAAAGCAAACGAAAAAGTAATTGATGCCTTGGTGAAGTTAATTCGCAACCCACAACTGCATTATGATACCCGAAGAGCAGCGGCAGAAAGCTTAGGGGAAATTGGCTCAGGTAACAAAAACGCAATTAATGCCTTGGTGGAGTTAATCGCTAACCCACAACTGCATTATGATACCCGAAGACACCCAGTAAAAAGCTTGGGGAAAATTCTGTCAGAGGAACAGATGCCAAGTGTCGTCACCGGGCTGAAAAATTGTCTATCAGATGCAACTTACGAAAATGACTTTGAGCGATTTGATAATTGCTACTCCCTCATCTGGAACTGCGCCCAAAGTATGCCCTACCCCGCTTTTTATCAAGCTTGGCATCAGCAAGAGAAAGTGAAAGATGGAGAGTAGGAAAGAAAAATACTTTCTCCAGCCAAAACCGAAATCATACACATCTCACCTCGCGGTAAGTTTTGCTCCACATTACATTCCTTTAACCTGACATCTTGCACCAATCCCAACAACCGCCTTAGAATTCATTCTAAGGCTAATAGCTAAAGTCGTCTTTAGACGACTAGATAAAGGTTTTAGTCCACTTAAGTGGACTTGAGCTATAAGCTATCGAGTTTTAACTCTGGGCGGGTCTGAACGCTAATTGAGAATAGTGCAAGATATTAGTTTAACCGCACTCTTCATTTTTTCACTAATTCTCGAAGTTTGACCTTCTGAGGCTCAACGTTGACCTTCTGAAGCTCAAGTTTCACCTTCTGAGGCTCAACGTTGACCTTCTGAGGCTCAACGTTGACCTTCTGAGGCTCAAGTTTCACCTTCTGAAGCTCAACTTTGATGTTCAGAAGCTCAACTTTGATGTTCAGAGGCTCAAGTTTCACCTTCTGAAGCTCAAGTTTCACCTTCTGAGGGAGCATCCCAATTTACCGCAATACCCTAGAAGGGTATCGCTATACGCACGAAGCCTGCCTTCGCAGGCTGTGAGTATTCAAGCCTGCGAAGGCAGGCTTTGTTTATTTAGCCCCAGGCTTATAGCCTGAGGGCTTTTTGCCAAATTGGGATGCTCCGTGTTCCGAACTCAAATAATATACAATTTATCGTATGTTCGCCTTTTGAAAGACTTGCTCAACAGTAAATTCTAATCCCGCAAACAGCGAATCTGTAAGCAATTCATCTCCCATATAAGTCACAGGTGCCGCATCTGGATAAAAAACAGTGATGCTTCTAGCTTTAGTATCTACCACCCACACCCGCAGCACCTTAGCATCTAAATAGTCTTTTGCTTTGGCTGCCATTTGTCCAAAGGTTTGTCCGGGGGAAATAATTTCAATTACCAAATCAGGTGGAACAGAACACGCTCCGTCTTCATCCCAATCGGTGGGTAAACGTTCATTGGAAATGTACAATAAATCAGGTGTCGGAACCCAATCTCTACCACGACGGGTTAATACAACAGCCAATGCTGGACAAATCTCACCTTTGTCCTCAGACCAATTATCAAGCAGATAGAGAAAGGTGCGAGTAAGTTTAGAGTGAAAAAACGTGTGTGATACTTTCGGAATTGCTTGTCCATCAATGAGTTCGTAAGTGATATCTCCCTCACCTGGGGGAAGATTCAAAAACTCTTGCAAGGTTAGTTGATTGTTAGCTGAGAGTATCATGACACAAGTCGGCTGGCGGTTAGTTTTAATTGTAATGTGGTTAAAACTGATATAGCGGTTATTGGTTGAGTCCAATACACTCGTAGGGGCACGGCAATGCCGTGCCCCTACACGCGACGATATAACTTTGTATTGCATCCAACTCAGAACGGCTATATTTTGCAGCAGTGCCAGCAACAGCCAAGGGTTATAAACCTTGGCTCATAGCGAAAGTCCTCTTAAGAGGACTAAACTTTATTTGGGGCATTAATTTTAGTCCATTTTAATGGACTTAAGCTATTAGCCTGGAAATTGATTTCCAGGCGGGCGATCGCTAACCTTGCATTCCCCGCAACACCTGCCGGATAATATCCGATGGTACTTCGTCAGTCACCGTCACTACCCCAATCTGCGTTGGTAAAACAAACCTAACTTTACCGTCTTTGACTTTCTTATCGCTTTGCAACGCCTCAATTATCGCTTCAATATCCACCCCTGCGGGTAATTTTGTCGGTAAACCGGCTTTGGCAATCAAAGCATCTTGCCTTTGTGTATCTTCTTTTTGCCACATTCCCAGTTCCGCAGCAATTTGTCCTGCTGCTACCATCCCAATACCTACAGCTTCACCGTGATTTACTAAACGATAACCTGTCAAGCTTTCTACGGCGTGTCCGATGGTGTGACCATAATTAAGAATAGCCCGCAGTCCGGCTTCTTTTTCATCTTTGCTGACAACATCAGCCTTAGCTTGACAAGAACGAGTTAAAATGCTATCTATTAATTCTGGCTTGACGTAGCGGTGTTGATTTAGGTTCTTACTCGCTTCCATTTGGGCGAACAATTCCGCATCCCAAATCACACCGTATTTGATAACTTCTGCCATCCCAGCGCGAAACTCACGCATGGGCAGGGTTTTCAGCACTTCTGGATCGATTAAAACTAAGCGCGGTTGATGAAAGGCACCAATCAAATTTTTACCTTGGGGATGATTTACGCCAGTTTTGCCACCGATCGCCGAATCTACCATTGCTAAAAGTGTAGTCGGCACTTGCACAACATTAATCCCGCGCAGCCAAGTTGCAGCCGCGAAGCCTGTCATATCACCAACAACACCCCCCCCCAAAGCGACCATAGTTGAAGAGCGTTCTAGGCGGTTTTCTAGGGCAGCGTCGTAGAGTTTTTGAATTGAGTTCAGGTTTTTGTAGCGTTCACCTGGGGGAAGGGTGCAACTGACAACTTCAAAATTAGCAGCTTTTAAAGAAGCGATCGCTCTTTCCCCATAATGCTTAAAAATCGTCGGGTTAGAAACTAGCAGTACCTTCTTACGTAGCTGCAAACTGCTCATCTGTTCGCCGAGATTATCTAGATTACCAGATGCGATCGCAATCTCATAAGACTGCTCTGGTAAATTTACGTTAATGATAGCCATCACTAAACCCCCCTATGCCCTCTTTTTTCGCATTCTACGCAGGTGGAGACAACAATACAAGGGGGAAAAGTGACTAATAACTGTTGACTAATGCTTGAATAGATATTAGTAAAGTCTTATGGAGAAACGTAAATGTTTGCTGTGATATCTTATATTGGGTTTTTGGCTTTGTTCTTTGGTATAGCTGTTGGTCTGCTGTTTGGTCTGCGTAGCGCGAAGATTATTTAATCGAGATACCCTAATTTGGAAGGAGGACAAGGAGACAAGGAGACAAGGAGACAAGGAGACAAGGAGACAAGGAGACAAGGAGACAAGGAGACAAGGAGACAAGGAGAGTAATTCTTCTTTCCCCCCCTCTTTCCATCCCCCCCTCTCCTTGTCTCCCCATCCCCCCCTCTCCCCCTCTCCCACTTTCTGCTAGCAAACAGCTCTCGTTTTCGCAGGACGCATTTCTAAACCGAGTAAATTGAGCATTTCTTGGTCGGCGTTGTATCCTGGGCAAGGAGTGGTAACGGTTAACATGTGTCCGTCGTCGCTGGAAAAGATGGAATTTGCTCCTGCCATGAAGCATAACGCTTGCTCAACTTGAGAAAGTCTGGCTCTACCTGCACTGAGGCGGACATCAGAGGCAGGCATTAAAATACGAGCAGTGGCAATCATTCGCACGACATCCCAAATGGGGACATCTGGTTGATTTTCTAATGGTGTGCCTGGAACTTGTGAGAGAATATTAATTGGTACGGACTCTGGATGTGGTTGTAGTGTTGCCAGAGTGTGCAACATGGAGATGCGATCGCCTACTGTTTCGCCTAAACCAAGTATACCGCCAGAACATACAGTCACATTTGTCGAGCGAACGTTATTGATGGTGTTTAGGCGATCGCTATAAGTTCTGGTTGTAATGATAGTGTTGTAATATTCTGCTGATGTATCCAAGTTATGGTTATAGGCATACAGTCCGGCATCTTCTAAGCGCTTTGCTTGAGATTCACTCAGCATCCCCAGAGTGCAGCACACCTCTAAACCTAATGCTGTCACCTCTTTGACCATTTCTAACACTTGTTCAAATTGCCAGTTATCGCGCACTTCTCGCCAAGCTGCACCCATACACACGCGACTAATACCGCTTTCCTTAGCTTTCTGGGCGATATTAACCACAGTTTCTTTTTCTAAAAGTGCTTCTGGCTTCACTGCTGTTTTGTAGCGAGAAGATTGAGCGCAGTAGCTGCAATCTTCTGGACAAGCTCCTGTTTTAATAGAAATTAGCTTGCAAACTTGAATTTTTGTTGAGTCATGATATTGGCGATGCACGCTAGCAGCTTGATAAATCAGCTCTAGCAACGGCGTATTATATATCGTCCAAATCTCCGAAGAGTCCCAATCATAGCGTATTCTACTCACCGACATCACTATCCTTGTTGTAATGGGCATTGGGCAATGGGCAATGGGCAATGGGCAATGGGCAATGGGCAATGGGCAATGGGAATTAAAGACGCTCGATTTTTGATGCGTGTTCTATTCTAATACCATTCTTTCCATGCCCGATGCCCGATGACGGCAGGTGCTTCAAGCCGGGAGACCCGTCCAACGCACTGCCTCCCCCATGCCCAATGCCCCATGCCCCATGCCCAATGCCCCATGCCCAATGCCCAATGCCCCATGCCCATTGCCCTTTATTAACAAAATAGTAATAAATAGCACAATTGTCCTTTACAGGAACTATTATATAAACCCGTTGGGTGTATTTAACGAGGTGTTGCTGATTGACGCTTTTGTTTTTCGCTGAAACTCGCCGCATCAACGTTTCCCTTGTGCTTTGATGCAACACCCTAACACAAAAGTACCCTGCGAGGGTACTGTATAATCTCAACGGATCTGTCGAAAATAGAAAGTAGAAGATTTTCTGAAGAGACGAAGCACGAATACGCTGTTGGTATTGGTTTTTCTGCTCCTTTCAACAGTGGAGTTTAAGCCACTTCTCATCACTTACTTTTAAAAAGGAGAACATCTTGCATGGCTAGAAGCAATAAAAGATCGTTAGGGTTTGACTGTAAGCATCAAATTTATTCTCGCTGCCCTATTTGTTGTATCATCCCGCCACATGTGCTAGAAAAGGTTGCTGTCAATGGCAATCCTGAACAGCGTAAGTGGGCTTTTCATACATTAAATGTTTCGGCACAGCTTCGCGGGCGTCGGGATGTGGTAGGTGGTATTACATTTGAACCCCAACCCGGTGTAAAGCGCCGTACCGTCTATGATGCTAAAAATGGCGAACAACTTCCAGGCACGCTAGTACGTAGTGAGGGCAGTCCTGCTAGCAGTGATGTGATGGTAAACGAGGCTTACGATGGTGCTGGGGCTACTTATGATTTGTATCATGAAGTCTTCGAGCGCAATTCTGTTGATGATAAGGGGCTGCGTTTAGACTCTACCGTGCATTTCGGTAAGAAGTATGACAACGCCTTTTGGAATGGCAGCCAGATGGTTTATGGTGATGGTGACGGAGAGCTTTTTCAACGCTTCACTAAATCAATTGATGTGATTGGACATGAGTTAACTCATGGTGTGACTCAGTATGAAGCTGCTCTAGTATACTTTGGCGAATCTGGCGCACTCAATGAGTCAATGTCTGATGTCTTCGGTATCATGGTCAAACAAAGAGCAAATAATGAGACCGTAGACAAATCAAGCTGGATTATTGGGGAAGGACTATTTACGCCAAATGTCAAGGGTGTAGGTATCCGATCGATGAAAGCGCCAGGAACAGCATACGACGATCCGGTGTTGGGTAAAGACCCACAACCCGCAAATTATAAAGACCTTTACAGGGGGATGCAAGATAACGCTGGAGTGCATATTAACTCAGGTATCCCCAACAATGCGTTTTACTTAGCGGCAATGGAAATTGGCGGTTATGCTTGGGAAAAAGCAGGCAAAATTTGGTATATAAGTTTACGCGATCGCCTGCGTTCTAAAGCCAATTTTAAACGCGCTGCTCAAATAACTATTCAAGTTGCTGGCGAACTTTACGGCAATAATGGCAAGGAACAAAAAGCGGTGCAGAATGCTTGGCAAAAGGTAGGAGTTCTGTAGAGACGTTCCGATGGAACGTCTGTACGGGGAATTATGTAGAGACGTTCCATCGGAACGTCTGTACAAACGCAAGGAATTCATAATTCATAGCTTCTAATTGTCTGCGTGTTGTCTTTTATTGCTAAACTAAGAGATAATACTGTTTTCCTCCTAGTTTTTGTATTTTTCGCAGCGCATACAACACGACGGAGACTTAAAAATGCGGATCTCCTTAGAACGCTCAGGTGGCTTTGCTGGAATAACCAGGACTACAAATATTGATACAGCTACTCTGCCACCAAACGAATCTAACCAAGTTTCTCAACTAATTCAATCTGCGGGTTTCTTTGAATTACCGCAAACGATCGCTTCGGATACGCGAGGAAGCGATCGCTTTCAATATACCTTGACTGTAGAAGATAACGGTAAGCAACATACCATCACCGTAGGTGAGTCTGCACTCTCCGGTGACTTAAAATCCCTAATTGAATGGCTGAAAAACGCACCGACAAGGTGAGGGGGACAGGGGGACAGGGGGACAGGGGGACAAGGGGGACGAGGGGACAGGGGGACAAGGGGACAGGGGGACAAGGGGACAAGGAGACAAGAGGACAAGGGGACAAGGGGGACAAGGAAGAATTTATCCGATGCCCAATGCCCAATGCCCAATGCCCAATGCCCAATGCCCAATGCCCAATGCCCCATGCCCAATGCCCCATTATCTATTACAAAACTTCCCAACCGGTTCCTTTGTAACCGTATTCAAAGATTTCCGGATGCAGAATTTCTGCCAAAATTTCTAAAGAATCTGCTAATCGCGGTCCTGGACGGTTGAAATAGGCATTACCATCAGTAATATACACCCTACCACTTTGGGTGGCGTGGAGTTTTTGCCATTCTGGATTTTGAGTTAATAATTGCGCTTCTTGACGAGTGCGATTTAAATCAAAGCCGCAAGGCAGAAAAATGACTGCATCTGGATTGCTAGCTATGAGTGTTTCCCACTGCAACTGAGCTGAAGGCTGACCGGCAACGCTAAACAGCGATTGTCCTCCTGCTAAGTTGATTAATTCCGGAATCCAATTGGAAGCAGTCATTAAAGGTTCAGTCCATTCGATACAAGCGACTTTCGGCAGTTCTGTTAAAGAAAGTCCTTGGACTTTTTGCTCTACAATTTTGACACGAGCTTCTAAATTTTCTAACACCTTGACTGAATCAACGTTGAAGGCTTTGCTGACTCGCTCAATATCCGTCCAAACATCCTTGAGAACGTTGGGTTGCAAGGAAATAATTTGGGGTGAATTGTGGGTAAGGCTAGCAACTGCCTTTTCGACATCACTAAGACTGACAGCACAAACATCACACTGGTCTTGCGTGACAATGTGAGTGGGCTGCAATTGTTCTAAAACATCTGTTTTGATTTGATAGATGCTGAGGGCAGATTGCAACAAGTTGTTGACTTTATCATGAATTTCGGCGCTGGGTGCATTGGTGTTTAGTCTTGCTTGGGTGCAAATAGGGCGATTTTTGATTTCTGGAGGGTAGTCACATTCGTGCGATCGCCCCACAATCATATCAGTTAAACCCAATGCGGCTAAAATCTCCGTTCCACTGGGAATTAGGGAGACAATTCTCACGTTACTCTCTGTCATTGCTCCACCTTCGCAACAGCTTATTATTTCAATTGTCGCAAAATTCGGTCTTATTATGTATCTTTCTTCAGGAGAATCCACAACTGTCAGTAGGAAGATAAAAATATGGGCAGAGGGTAGATGAAGAGTATCTTCGCCACTTTTTTACAGTAAATGGTCATTTGGAACAACCGAAATTAACCAGTACTATAAAAATCAATAAATTTATTTGTCTTTGGGATCACTTAAAATCTTAATCTTATAGCTATATTAAATTTATCATTTAATGATAAAAATATATTATATTCTTCTATTATGTTTGATAGCAAAGTCAATATATGTTGCTTCTGTGCGACAACGTATCAAGGGATAACAGTACATAATGACGACGAAATTATTTTTAATGCGAATCATGCTTTCGTGACAATGACTGGTTATCAAGTTAAAGACCTGATTGGCAAAAACAGTCTTGAAATTATACCAGAATCACAAGAATTTATCCGAAAAAATATTCTTTCTAATTATGAAAAACCCGATGAAGTCGTTGTAGTTAAAAAAACGGTTTTACTTTTACCGTTCAACTGCAAGGCAAAATCATTCCCAGGAGCAAGAAATGCGAGTGTTGGCAGTGAGAGATATTAGAGAACGCAAGCAAACAAAAGAGGATTTGCTCATACCAGAAGATTGTCTGCGATCGCAAAGCCAGACACTGATGCAACTGGCAAAAAGCAATACATTCGAGCAAGGCAATCTTCAGGCAACATTAAAGGAAATCACCGAAGCAGCAGCGCGATCGCTTTTAGTGCAGCGAGTTGGGGTATGGTTATACAGCTCAGACTCTTCAAAAATTGAATGCATTGATTTATATGATGTCAGCACAAACCAACATACCGCCGGTCTTTCCCTTTTAAAAGCAAATTGTCCAGCTTATTTTCAAGCTTTGGAAGAGGAACGTAGCATTGCAGTAAATGATGTTTTCAACGATAAAAGAACCCAAGAATTCTCCTCTTATCTTTCTATATTTGGGGTTACATCGGTGCTGTATGCACCGATTTGGTTAGGAAGTCGATTAATCGGGGTAGTTTGCCACCAACACATTAACAGTCTTCGGCAATGGACTTTGGAGGAAGAGAATTTTGCTGCCTCAATTGCAGATTTCGTCAAGCTAGCAATCGAAATCAGCGAGCGAAACGCTGCACAGTCAGCACTAAGAAAGAGTCAGGCAAAATTCCGGGCAATGTTTGAGCGTTCTTCTATTGGTATTAGCTTGGCAAATATGGATGAAAAGATAGTAGATAGTAATCCGGCTTTATGTCAGATGCTGGGTTACAATCAAGAAGAACTATGCGACAAACGGCTTACAGATTATATTTATTATGAAGATTTGACTACAGATTTACAGTCCCAACAAATATTAGCAGAAAATCGCCGTTGTTTCCAGAAAGAATTGCGTTTTCAACATAAAGATGGTAGCTTAGTTTGGACTCACATTTCGGTTTCTTTGATTGACGACACAAATAATCAACCGGAATTTTTCCTCACCATTATAGAAGATATCACAGAACGCAAGCGAACTGAGTTGAAATTGCTTAAAACTAAAGAAGCAGCAGAAGTAAGCAGTCGGGCAAAAAGTGAATTTTTAGCAACTATGAGTCATGAACTGCGTACACCTCTGAATGCAATTATGGGCTTATCTCAGTTGCTGCAACAAAAAATAGTTGGCACGCTGAATGATAAGCAAGAAGAATATGTAAATTATATATATAGTAGTGGTGAGCAGTTGCTGGCACTAATTAACGATGTCCTTGATTTGTCTAGGGTAGAAGCCGACAAAGAAGAATTAATGCTGTTACCTTTGCAAGTGCAAGATATTTGTAACTCTGTAATCTCGACAGTGTGCGATCGCGCTTTAGAAAAGAAATTGCAACTCACAACCGAAATATATCCAGAGGCAGGTGTTTGCATTGCCGATGAGCGACGAATTAAACAAATGCTACTAAATCTGCTCACCAATGCGATAAAATTCACCCCAGCGGGTAAAGTATCGCTAACAGTGAAAAAAGTACCGCAAGGGATGATATTTACAGTCTCAGATACGGGTATTGGTATTGACTCAAGTCAATTTCAATTTTTGTTTGAACCGTTTAAACAGCTTGACAGTCGCTTAAATCGCCAGTACGAAGGTACTGGTTTAGGTTTAGCTTTGACGCGCAAATTAGCACGGATGCATGGTGGAGATGTGACAGTAGAATCGACTTTGGGAGAAGGTAGTCGATTTATGCTGTTTCTACCAAATCAAATTCATCAGTCAGCAGCAAAGTGGGAAAAAGAAAATAATTTATCTTTTGTTTCTTTTCCGGTATCTTCTAGTCCGAGTGTCGCCGCTACTACAATTAATAAACGCATCTTGCTTGTGGAAGACGAGGAAAACACTGCTACATTGCTGCAAGATTATCTTCAGACAATTGGCTATCAGGTTCAGAAAAGTCTCGACTCAAACAGCTTTTTGCATCGGGTAAGAAATTTTCAACCAGATTTAATTTTGTTGGATGTGCATTTAACTGGAGATGTCAGCGGATGGGATTTACTGAATCTTCTGCGACAAATACCTTCTTGGCAAGATTTGCCAGTGGTAATTATGACACCAATGGGAATGACTGTAGATAGCGCAAGCTTGTGCCAAGCTGGTGCTAACGATTATCTTAGCAAACCGATTGGTATCGTTCAATTAGAGTTAATATTGATGCGATATTTGGGTAATGGGTAATTGGGTAATTGGGCAATGGGCATTGGGCATTGGGCATTGGGCATTGGGAATAAGAGATTCTTTCCATGCCCCATGCCCCATGCCCCATGCCCCATTCCCCATTCCCCAGTCCCTATAAATCTGCCATGCTTTAATTATGTTGCCTTGCATCAGGTAGGAAACTGCTGAAAGTCCTTTTAGTTCAGTGATGTTGGGGTTTTTGGCTAAACCAGGTTGTAGGGATTTTTGTGCTGCTGCTGGTTGCCAATTGTAGAGTTGGACAAATGCTAGATAGCCGTAAGCGTAGGGATTTTCTGCGTCTAATTGAGTTACTGTAGTTAAAGATGCGATCGCATCATTCACTCTTCTTTGCAATACGTTTGCTAAAGCTAAAGCATACGCCCAATCGCGATTTTGGGCAATATGCTCTAATCTATATCCTAAAGTTAATCTTCCTTGTACCAAATAATCCTGACTAGGGTCGTATTGATTGATACGTCCTACTTCATCAAATATTTGTCCTAACGCCGATGCACCTTTGGATAAATTAGCTCCTAATATGCGTAATTGCGTTACTAAATCTAACTCCGGTGCTGGTGTAGCGGTGGCTTGAGGGTCGATTTGCAAAGTAACTTTGGGCACTTTCAGCGGATAACTTTCGCCAGAAACTCGATTGAGATAAGTTGCTTTTAAGGTGTAAATTCCTGGTGGTGTATCAGCAGTTGGTAGCATCGCCATTCTTTCAATAACTGATAAATGCTGATTTGAAGTGGAATGCAAATTGCCCATTGCGATACCGTGATCGTGTAACCATTTTGAATTATCAGTGTTTCGCCAAGTTAATAATACCAAACCTTGTTGTAACTCTTGCGAGGAACCAGACCACTCATAAGTTACAGGTACAGGTATTCCTGGCGGCGCTTTTTTGGGAACTGTGACTCGTGATAGAATAATCCGCTCACTCGTTATTGCCGATAGAGATTTTACTTCTACGGGTGGCAGCTTTTGATGATAAAGTTTCAGAAGACTGCGATCGCTTAACTTCCAAGACTTATTTAACTCGAAATCTGGTGATGTCTGTACAGCTTCGACTATGGCAGCTTGGTTTTGTGGAATTGAACCTTGATTACCAGTTTTGGTGAGAAACCAAGAAAGCGATCGCCTATCTTGTTCAAGAAACTTTTTCCTTGTTCCTACCTGTCGTCCATAAACTTGAAAGTTCTCTAATGCGCCATAATAATTTAAATTGTGCTGGTTAATTTCAGCAGTAGAAGGCAAAACTCCCAGCGTAGAACGCAGATACGGTTCAGTTTGGATAATTTGGGCAATAACTTGTCGGTGTGGTAACTCAATTCCTAAATAAGGATAATACTGCGATCGCGGACTTAAAGTTTGCGTCATCCAACTACCCAAAACACCTCCCACAGGAAACAAGTTGAGTAACATCAAAATTATTGCCAAACCAACAGTATAAAAGCGGGTACGCTTTGCCCAAAGATGACGAGAACAAGTTAACCCATAAGCCAAGAATAATGATAGTACTGGTAAATAGGGTAAGACATAGCGATCGTCCTTGTTAGGGTTGAGGGATGATAGTAGATAACTTCCTACCCAAAATATTGCGATCCATTTCAGGGAGTAGGAGAGGGGGAGATGGGGGGATGGGGAGAGGGGGGGATGGGGAGAAAGAATTGTCTCTAAGTTTCCTTGTCTCCAAGTCTCGTTGTCTTCAAGTCTTTCTTCCCTAACATGTCCCCAATAGAGTAGTAAGGCAAATATGGGTACAAGTAATAAAGGTAAAGAAACTTGATTTGGTAATTGATGCCAATAATAAGTCCAAGCTTGTAGTGTATTTAAAGGTGCTTCATGTTCAGCAACAGCAGAATCTAATGTTGCTCTTTTACTAGAAGTAAGGATAATTAACCAATTGGTGCGATACCAGGGTGCAAACACCAATACAGACAAGCATAAACTACCTAGTAGCTGTGCTAAACGTTTCCAGCGTCGTTGACGTAACGTTGTAAATCCTACCCAAGCGATCGGTGTTAATAAAAAGAATAACGCAGTTTGCTTCACTAATAAAGCTAATCCTAACGATAAACCAAAAGCAGCTGCCCAGAAGAGGGAGGGGAGGAGGGGGGGAGGGGGAGAGGGGGGGGATGGGGGAGACAAGGGAGATGAGGGAGATGAGGGAGATGAGGGAGATGGGGAAACAAATTCCTCTTTGTCTCCAAGGAGTCCTCCTTGTCCTCCAAGTCGTCCTTGTCTTCCCCACTCCCCCACTCCCCCACTCCCCCACTCCCCCTCTCCCCTAACTTTCCAAACTGTGAGGCAATAAAAACTTAGGGTAACGACAGATGCGAGAGGATAATCTAAGAGAAATTCTAAACGCAGGCGATAAAGACCGGGTAAAATTTGACATAATGCAGCTGCCCATAAACCTACAGACTCGTTAAATAGCACTTTACCCAAGCCATAAACTGACAAAAGTAAAATCCCGCTAAATAACAGCATTACTAAAGTAGCTTGATCTGCACTCCTTCCAAAGATATTTTGAACAATAGCTGTAATAATGTAAGTTAAAGGCGGTATTTTAGAAGATAGCAGCCAAAAACCTTGCCACCATTCTGCATCTGACCATTGAGGATTTTGTAACGCTCGCCAATAGTTTAACGTGCCGGTTAGGTAATCTGCTTGATCCCAACTGGGAACTGAGCGATCTAGTGTAAACCAAAAGCGATCGCATAAAGCCGATATCAGCCAAATTATCCCCAGAATCAGTATACTATTATATTTATTTCGCTTCTTTTTGGCAGCCATAAATCGCTTCGCTTGTGCGATCGGTTAAAAGTGAAGAATTATAAATTATAAATTTATATAATGTCCCAATTTTAAATTATTGTAAGGGCGGGGAGACCCCGCCCCTACATTATTAATGTTTTGCTCATTTTGACATGGGGAATACCCGCTTCTATAAATATTTCTCCCTCTTCGGCAAAACCGAATTTGTAGTATAAACCTTTTATATACTCTTGGGCGTTAATCACAACTTCCGGAATCTTCTTGTTTGCTATAATTAACAACGCCTGTTCAATAATTTTCTTACCAATACCTTGACCTCTAGCCGGAGATAAAACAGCAAGCCTTTCTATTTTGACAGTTTTATCATCTATATATCTTATCCTCGCCGTTCCCACAGCTTTATCATCCAAAAAAGCAATTAAATGGTCGCATATTTCATCTTTACCATCAAAATCTAAAGCTTCTTCTACCCCTTGTTCGTCTTGAAAAACGATTTTTCTAATAGCCTTAATCTCCAAAAACTCTTCCGGAAAATCCGCTAACCTAACAACTAAATCACTCATCAAACTCTTTTCTTCTCTTGTCGGAGACGCTACGCGAACGCGTTCTTTGCGCCCTTCTCCTGTCGGAGACGCTGCGCGAACGCGGTTCGATATAAAATAAGGTGGGGAAACCCCACCCCTACATTAATCTGCACCCTCAATCGGTGCAAAACCTTGACGTTGAATATTTTCCGTTATTGTGCGCGGTTCCAAGAATTGTAACAGGTAATCGGGACCCCCAGCCTTAGAACCCACCCCTGAAAGCTTAAAACCACCAAACGGTTGACGAGCAACGATCGCACCTGTAATATTGCGATTAACGTACAAATTACCGACTTCAAACTCAGACTGCGCTTGTTCAATGTGCGAAGGAGTTCTTGAATAAAGTCCTCCAGTCAAAGCGTAATTTGTCCCATTTGCAACTTCCAACGCTTCTTCAAAATCCTTCACGCGAATTACCGCAACAACTGGACCGAAAATTTCTTGTTGGGCAATTGTCGAATCTGGCGATACTTCACTAAATATCACAGGTCCGATAAAATAGCCATTATCGGGTGCTGACATTTCCAAAGCCGCTTTTGCTTCAGCGTGTCCTTTTTCAATATACTCGTGGATGCGATCGCGTGCCGCAGCATCAATCACTGGTCCTACCTGAGTACTTGGTAACTCAGCCTCGCCAATATTCAACGATTTTGTCGCTTCGACAAAGCGCTCCACAAAGGTATTATAAATCGGTTCAACCACAATTACACGCGAACAAGCAGAACATTTTTGTCCGCTGTAACCAAACGCCGATTGGACAACTCCCAAAACAGCCGCGTCTAAATCAGCACTTTCATCCACAATAATTGCATTCTTGCCTCCCATCTCCGCAATCACTCGCTTCATATGCTTTTGACCGGGTTTGAGAATTGCCGCTTCTGCGTAAATTCGACAACCTACTTCTTGCGAACCTGTAAAAGCAATGACATGAGTATCAACATGATTCACCAAATAAGCGCCAACTTGCGAACCCTTACCCGGAACGTATTGAAAAACACCTTTAGGTATTCCCGCTTCAACCAAAACCTCCGTTAACTTCGCGGCAATTACAGAGGAAGTTTCCGCCGGTTTGAGAAACGTGCAATTACCCGCAACCAAAGCAGCAACAGTCATTCCGCAAGCGATCGCCAAAGGAAAATTCCAAGGCGAAATCACCACCGCAATTCCTCGTGGCTGGTAAATATAACGATTATTTTCCCCCGGAACGTCATAATTAACACCCTCATCCAACCGTTCCATTTCATCCGCATAGTAGCGACAAAAATCTATCGCCTCAGAAACCTCCGCATCCGCTTCCCGCACAGGCTTACCGACTTCCAAAACAATCCAAGCTGAAAACTCAGCGCGGCGTTGTTCCATCAAATCCCCAGCTTTCCGCAAAATCCCCGCACGTTGCTTCACCGGAGTTTTCCTCCAAGCAGGAAAAGCAGATTTTGCAGCTTTCATCGCTTCTTGTGCTTGTTCCACACTCAGAAGCCCAATTTTCCCCACTATTTCGCTAAAATTCGACGGATTAACAGAATCAACAACATCCTGAGTTTCTACATACTCCCCATTCACCAAAGGTAAATAAGTCTTCCCAAACTGCCGACGCACATCTTGCAAAGCTTGCTGAGAAAGCCTTATCGCTTTTTCCTCAGCATAATCCGTATCCACAGCGAACAAGGAGGGGGTGAGGGGGGGAGTGGGGGAGGGGGGGAAGTCTCCTTGTCTGACAAGAGGTGGTGCAATTAACTCCTCAACAGGGCGATTTTCCATATTTTGCCGCAAAAACGAACTATTTGCGGTATTCTCCAACAAACGGCGAATTAAATACGCCATTCCCGGCAACAACTCTCCATAAGGACAGTAAACTCGAACTCGATAACCCCGATCGACCAACGCTGAAGCTAGTTTATCACCCATACCGTAGAGAACTTGCATTTCAAAGCAACGCCGGGGGACATTTAAACTTTCAGCAATAGCGATCGCTCTGGCTTGCGATCGTACGTTATGACTACCAATAGCAGCATACACATATTCATGATTCTCCAGCAACAGCTGCGTTATCGTTTCAAAATTCGCATCCGTTGCCGCCTTATCATTGTAAACTGGTTGTTGCCAATGTTTTTGTGCAGCTTTAATCGTTTCCTGATCCCAATACGCGCCTTTCACTAAACGAATTGTAATCGGATAACCGCGCTGTTTTGCCCAAGCAATCAAGTTACGTGCATCTTCTTCACTGTCGCGCAGATACGCTTGAATTGTCATCCCAATATCTGTGCGTTGCTTAAACTCATCTTCCAACAAGATTTTCTTCAAGATGCTAAAAGTTAAGTTTTTATAAGCGTACTGTTCCATATCAAAGTGAACAGCAGCACCCAACTCTTTCGCACGACGTAACAAAGTACGAATCCGCGAACTTACTCGCTCTTCACTACCTTTAGCATCTAACGGGTCAAATTGCGAATAAAACGCGGTTAACTTTACAGAAACCTGGACTTTTGCCACATCAGCTTCATCAATTGCCGGAACTTTACTCCAACTCTTAGATGCTTCTGCGAGTTGTTGCATTAATTCCAAATAACGGTCAAGATAAAACTGCGCTTCAGTTTCAGTAATTACCGCTTCACCCAGCAAATCGATGGTGAAAGCCATTTTTTCTTTACGCAGTTTCTCAACCGTTTTGATGACTTGTTTAATATTTTCCCCAGAAATATATTTATGCGCTAGAGTTTCAACCGCTGTCCCGACAGTTGTCGCGGCAACTTGTCCCGGCATAGAATCAGGGTTAGCAAAGTTTAGCATTTGCTTAAGAGCAGTCGGTAATTCTACAGACTCATCTCCTAAATATTCTTGTAAATGCGCCGCGATTTCTGCTTTACTGTGTAAAGCGGGTAAAGTATCGATAAAGCGAAATAGCTGCACCCGCAATCCAGGATTGCTCATCGCCCAAGCTAGCAACTTATCATCCAAGCGCATTTGATCGCGCAGAGAAGCGAAGAAAGAACGATTTTCTTGCGTCGCTGCTAAAAGCTGTTTGGCGATTTCTTGAGTTTTCGCTTCGTAAGTGCTTTTTTCTACTTGTAATACCACTGATGACAGACTCCAGTTTTAAGGCGAGGCTTTTTTAGCAAAGCCTGTATTTTCTATTTTGACTCTTGGATTCTGTGAATACCACATGTATATAAAATTCACAAGTGATGCAAATAGTCAAGGCTCATAAGGAAGAGAATCACGAAAATCACAAAAGAAGACTCTGCGAAACGAGTGCGCTACCTAGTGCGTGATGCGTTGAAAAAAGCTACGAAAAAACCTCACGCCGATAAAATAAAAGCAATTCCACAAAAAGGCAGCATTTATGGCAACCCAAATCGGTGAAAGAAAATCTTTGACTGAACTGGTAATTTCATGGGAAGCTTTACCAGAAGATTTTCAACTTGAGGATAAACCTGTGGAAAATACATCACAACCAGTTTTAGCTGGTGCTTTGCGTGAAATTTTAGAACTTGCAGGATTTATTCAACCTCAAATGTTGATTGCGTCAAACTTTGCTCTTTGCGCTACTTTAAACGGACAATTTATCGCTAAAGCACCAGATTGGGCTTATGTTCCAACTGTTAATCAAAATTTAGGAGAACGCAAAAGCTATACACCCAATTTAGAAGGTGATATTCCCGCAATTGTGATGGAATTTCTTTCCGATAGCGATGGAGGAGAATATTCAGTTAAACGAACTTATCCCCCTGGAAAATGGTTTTTCTACGAGCAAATTATCAAAGTTACCATTTACATAATTTTTGATTTAAATGGAGGATTATTAGAATTTTACCAACTCGAAAATGGACGATATGAATTGCAGCAACCTAATTCTGATGGACTTCATTGGATTGATTCAATGAAGTTATTTTTAGGAACTTGGCAAGGAACAAAAGAAGCTAGAACCGGTTACTGGTTGCGTTGGTGGGATGAGTCAGGTAATTTGTTGCCGTGGGCAGTAGAAAGGGTAGAACAAGAACGCCAACGCGCCGAACAAGAACGTCAGCAGAAAGAAAAACTTATCGCCTATTTGCAATCTCAAGGCATCGATCCGAATACTTTATTGTCCGAATAAATAGTGATATCATGTCCGAAAAATCACATATTAATGTTAATTAAACGGACATGATATGAAATATTATTACGCACTTCCACCCGCACTAATTGGCGCATCAATAGTATTAGTATCGCAAACAACAACCGCCCTCTCTGCCCCAGAAGTAGAAAAAATCGGCAGAGAAATTACAGTCCAAATTGTTGACAGCCAAAATCCCACTGTTACAGGTTCGGGAGTTATTATCAAGCAAACAGGCAACACTTACACTGTGTTGACGGCTTATCATGTGGTGAGAACTGGTAAACAGTACAAAATACTGGCGGTTGGGGTAGATGTGGGAGTGCGTCCACCAAGTGTAGTTGCTGCTGCACCGAAAGCGGATGATTTTAATATTAGAGGAAATGAAAAGTATAATCGGAAAGATTATAAAGGGGCTATAGCAGATTACACCGAAGCAATTCGCCTCAATCCCAACTATGCCGAAGCCTACTACAACCGGGGTAATGCCCGCGACGATTTGGGAGACAAGCAAGGGGCTATTGCTGATTACAACTCTGCCATCAAAATTAATTCCAACTATGCCGCAGCCTACAACAACCGGGGTCTTACCCGCTCCGACTTGGGAGACAAGCAAGGGGCAATTGCTGATTACAACACTGCCATCAAAATTAATCCCAACGATGCCTATGCCTACCTCAACCGGGGTGTTGCCCGCCGCCAATTGGGAGACAACACTGGAGCAATTGCTGATTACAACTCTGCCATCAAGATTAATCGCAACTATGCCGCAGCCTACTACAACCGGGGTAATGCCCGCCGCCAATTGGGAGACAACACTGGAGCAATTGCTGATTACAACTCTGCCATCAAGATTAATCCCAACTATGCCGATGCCTACTACAACCGGGGTAATGCCCGCGACGATTTGGGAGACAAGCAAGGGGCAATTGCTGATTACAACTCTGCCATCAAAATTAATCCCAACGCTGCCGATGCCTACTACAACCGGGGTGTTGTCCGCTACGATTTGGGAGACAAGCAACGGGGAATTGCTGATTTGCAGAAAGCTGCTCAACTATTTCGACAACAAAGAAATACCCAGTTGTACCAAAAAGCGTTGGAGTTGATTAGAAAGTATCAACAGTAGACAGCTTGTCAGAACCCCGACTTCTTGGAGAAAGTTGGGGTTCTTGTTCAACTTGTCGTTAGCAACGCTCAAGCTGTGCTTTGATAAAATACATTAAAATCCAACATCTCTGCTACGATCGCATGTTATATAGCGCATATTACCAGTAGCTTATGGAGCAAGTTACATTACCAGACGTTCTCACCCTTGAAGAAGCATCAGAATATTTGCGTTTACCTGTGGAAGCGTTGCTACGTCAAGTCTCTCAAGGAAATATTCCCGGTCGCAAAATTGAGAACGATTGGAGGTTTTTAAAGGTGGCAATTGACGACTGGTTGCGTCAAGAAAGCAGTCGTTCCATGCTCCTTCAAGAGGCAGGAGCTTTAGCAGATGATGATTCGCTTGCCCAATTAAGAGCAACAATTTATCACGCTAGAGGACGTTCCGAAGTCGATGAGAATTGCCATACCTAATGCACTTGCTTGATACTGACATCTTAACCCATCTTCATGCAGGAAACCCAAATGTATATGAATTAAATCACTACAATAGCAATATATTTAATGGTAATCACTATCATGACTCCAATAGTAGTTAAACCCTCATCCTGGCTAACGACTGGTATTCGAGTCGAAAAAGTCAATAATTTTAATCTTTTCAAATTTACTGAAGAACTGGGTGCGCGGATGCAAGAACTTCTAGATAAGAAAAAAGCAGATTCACTGACACCAGATGAAGCGGCTGAACTAGAGGCGATTGGAGAATTGGACGTAATTTTTAGTTACATCAATGCCGCGATCGCATCCCAGGCATGACAATTCCTAACAATATTCAAGAGTTTGTCCGCAAACTTGCTAATTATCGTTGTGAGTACTGTCATTATCCAGAATTACTAAGCACATCTCCTCTAACAATTGACCACATCTATCCACAATCTTTAGGCGGTTCGGATGATGTGGATAATTTGGCTTTAGCTTGTCGCCGATGTAATGAACGCCACTATAATTTTACGGTTGGAATTGACTTAGAAACTTAGCAAGAAGTTGTCTTATTTAATCCTCGTCGGCAACAATGGTTTGAACACTTTATTTGGTCAGCAGACGCTACAAAAATTGTTGGTATCACACCTACAGGTAGAGCAACTTGTAATTGACTTGATTTGAACGATGAACGCCGTCCTGACCGTTTTATTCAAAAATCTAGGCAGATGTGGGTAAAAGGCGGTTTTCATCCTGCCCCAGACGATCCCAGACAAAATATTTAGAAAACCAAGACAAAAGCGATCGCTCCCTACAACCTACAAACTATTTTATTTTGGGAATCACATTTCTCATCCCACCTTTAGCACCGATGGTATCACTTTTGTAACGAGGGATGATATGAATACTCGCGTGCATTATATTTTGACCCGCATCTCGATTAATGTTCATCCCCACATTAAAACCATCAGGTTGAAACTTTTTGGTGAGAATTTCTTGAACTTTATTAACCATCAGCCAGCAAGCATATTGCTCTTTTAATGGTAAATCAAAATAATTACTGACATGGCGTTTGGGGATAATCAAAACGTGACCTTTATTTACAGGATAACCGTCAAAAATTGCATAAGCTGTGGCAGATTCGGTTAAGAAACTTAGATGCGTATAAGGATTACAAAATATACAATTATTAGTTGAATTTCTTTGACAATTATAATGAATATACTCGTAAAGTTCACAGTTATCGTCTAATTTAATAGAATGAAAGGGAAGTTTTACAGTACACTGATAGGTAGCCTTTTTATGGATATAATGTTCTCGAAAACCTTCTCTTTTTATATCCCTTCTCACGGCAAAATACGCTTTCCCTCCCGGTTTTAAGAGGTGCGATACTCCCATAATCACGTTAGCTTGTTCTTCGGGAAACAAAACATTTAAAACATAAAAGCAAATTATTGTATCGAATTTTTCATCAGGATGTTCTGGAAAATAATAAGGATCGTATCCTGTAATATCAAAACCTTTTTGTTGCAATAACTTAACATCATTACCAAAGCCACAACCAAAATCTAATATTTTACCTTTCAGCAGGTTTTTTTCTAATAAAAACTTTGCCGGAAATGATAAATAAGTTCTTTCGATTGCAGTGAGGTGACTGAATTTGTTTTTTTGCTTTTGCATAGACACATAAATTTTCGGCGATTACACGCGCTTCAGGTGAGACGCTTTGCTTTTGATACAAACAGGATATTTTAAGATATGCACTATTAAATTTTTTTAGCTCAGTATAAATACGGAAATAATCTGAGAATTGTCAGACAGCGAAAAAAGCGATCGCCTGTACCTAACAGATTAAGTGTTTAATAATAAAGATGCTACCCTCAAAAGTAAAATGAAAAAAATTATTAAAAAAGCCCTAACTTTGCTTTCAGTGTATTACGCCTACATGGTTGAATATCGAGCCGAACTAATTTTATGGGTTCTTGCCGGCTCTTTACCGATTATTTTGATGGGTGTTTGGATACAAGCAGCGCAAAATGGAAAGTTCGGTTTAACACCCGTGGATTTTGCGCGTTACTTTCTGGCGGTTTTTTTAGTTAGGCAATTTACAGTTGTCTGGGTAATTTGGGAGTTTGAAAGGCAAGTAGTAGAAGGCAAACTTTCGCCACGATTGTTACAACCGCTCGATCCAGCATGGCATTATATTAGCACTCATCTTTCAGAAAGACTTGCGCGGATGCCGTTTACTTTATTCTTGGTGATATTGTTTTTTGTACTTTATCCTCAGACTTTTTGGTTGCCGAGTTTTGCTAACTTGGTGTTGTTTGCAGTGTCGGTAATGTTAGCTTTTGCTTTGCGGTTTGTGATTCAATATACTTTTGCGATGTTTGCTTTTTGGACAGAACGAGCTAGCGCGTTAGAAAATTTTTGGTATTTATTTTATTTATTTTTATCGGGACTAATTGCACCTTTGGAAGTTTTTCCCGAGCCTGTGAGAGCGATCGCGCTTTTAACACCTTTTCCTTATTTGATTAATTTCCCAGCGAGTCTTTTAGTTGGGCTACCTGTAGATATAACGCGGGGATTTTTGACAATGATTGGTTGGTTTTTGGTATTTTTGGGTGTAAATCGCTTGCTGTGGCGTCGGGGATTAAAACAGTATTCTGGAATGGGAGCGTGAAAACTTGAAAATTAAGCTTTTTGCCTAATTCTGTGACAACAAAACGTCTTTACTCGTAGTGGGCACTTTAGTGCCCAATATAAGCGATAAATCGCTTACTACGGCTAAAATAATGTATATATTTATATGAAAATTCCCAAAATACATAGATAATTTTTTTATTATTTGCCGTGT
Source organism: Tolypothrix sp. VBCCA 56010 (assembly GCF_050875635.1). NCBI lineage: Bacteria > Bacillati > Cyanobacteriota > Cyanophyceae > Nostocales > Tolypothrichaceae > Tolypothrix > Tolypothrix sp. VBCCA 56010. The sequence goes on along the minus strand of NZ_JBPAOH010000088.1, from coordinate 3,573 downwards.
CGCAGCCTAGATAAAATGGCTTATTATACTGAAATGAAAATTTACTGCACTAATCCTAACTGTCGGTATCCGGAAAACCCAGTCCCTGATGAGTTCCGCAATCTTAAGAGCCACCAGCAGAGATACTGTAGTAGCTGTGGAATGACTTTAATTTTGAAGACTCGCTACCTACCCAAAGAGCAAATAGGCTGGGGAGGATTTGGCAAGACGTTTCGCGCATGGGATGCTCACCTTCAGCAGCAGTGTATTGTCAAGCAGTTACAGCCGAGAAATACTAATAGAAATCCTTTTTCACAGTCGGAGCTTGAATCGATAAAAAAGTCTTTTGAGGAGGAGGCAAGAGCTTTGAGAGATATCAAGCACGAACAAATTCCTCAATTGTATGATTACTTTGAATTGCCAGCACCTTCTGATTCCCAAGAAGAATTCCGCAAAGAATTATTTTATTTAGTGCAAGAATATGTCCAAGGTGAAACTTTGGATAAGGAACTTAATAAGAAAGGTCGATTTTCAGAAGATGAAGTTGTGCAGGATTTAGGACAACTCCTGAACGTACTCAAGTATATACATGAAAAAAGACAAGTTATTCATAGAGATATCAAGCTTTCTAATATCATTCGCCACGAAAATGGAACGCTTTATTTGATAGATTTTGGTGCTGCGGTGAAGCGGAAATTAGAGCCAAAAATTCCTGTTGAGCAATCAATGGCAATGGGAACTCCGATATTTGCACCACCAGAGCAACTAGCTGGTAAAGGAATATTTTTTTCCTCAGATTTATATTCTTTAGCTGCAACCTGTATTTGTTTGCTTACAGGTAAAAATGTAAATGAGCTTTGGAATCAAAATAGATGGATTTGGAGAGAATACGTTAATGTAAACGACAATCTGGCAGAGATTTTAGATCGGATGCTGTCATATCAACCAGAGGATCGTTATGAGTCTGCTGAACAAGTAATTACTGCTCTTTCTGGGCAAATATCGCTAAATCAAAATTCAAAGCCTTCGGGTAATAGGGAAAATCCGCGTGAATCTGAAGAGTTTAGTTCTACGACACTTCGCCATAGTACAAGTTTTTCTTTGAGGGTGAATCGGCTTGCTAAGAAACTATTTTTGCCTATTGGATTAGTTTTATTAGGAAGCGCGATCGCATTCTTAATCAACTGGTGGATACATCCCCCTATTTGCGATTTTCAAAATCAAAATGGCTTTAGCTGCGGTGAGGCAATTTTGATTCCCCAAAATCCGAGGATTTCTGAGGCAATTTTTGCCGACAAGATAAGAGGAAGCACTGCATTTGGGCAAGGAGATTTTAACCAAGCTATTGTATATTTCCAAAAATACCTTGCTCGTAATCAAAATGACCCAGAAGCACGAATTTATCTCAACAATGCCAAAGCAGCTAAAGCAAAAAATCCTCTCAAAATTGCCGCTGCTGTTCCCATTATTGACGATCAGCTTAATGGGTCAAATGACATTGCCGAACAAATGCTGCGCGGATTTGCTCACGTTCAAAATAATTTTAATCAGAATCAGGGGATTGACGGAAGACTTCTATTTTTGGAAATTGTGAGTACAGGTTGGCAGAAAAATAAAATTAAGCAAATAGCTGATGCGATCGCTACTCAAGAAAATATCTTAGGAGTCATCGGTTATTATACCAGCGATAGTATACAAGAAGCAGCACCATCTTATGACGGAAAAATGATAGTTATATCTCCTACGAGTACTGCTGTTAGAGATTCTGCTTTTAAATTAAATCACTACATTTTTCGCGTATCTCCAGATAACTCGGCTGCGGCTGAAAAACTAGTTAAATTTATGGTACGTCAAAATCTGGTAAAAACAGCTATTTTTTATGAGCCTAATGAATCATTTGCTGCATCTTTAAAGAAAGAATTTGAAAATGTTGTCTTCAAAAATAGAAGACAGCTTGTTAATGAGTGTCCAATGATTCAAAGCACTACTGAAGTATTAAATTGTTTGCAACAAGCAAAAGAAACTAATGCAGAAGTAATCATGTTAGCCTTTAGCGATAAAGTCGCAAGAATTGCGGCAACACTTATCATTAACCAAAGCGAAAATATCACCATACTCGGTGCAGATACTCCATATTTTGAAAGTGTTAGTCAAACTAATATTCCAGTTGATAAACTGAGAATAGCCGTTCGCTGGCATAGAAGTAATAGTGCTAACTCTAAGTTTGAGCAGGAATCTGTGAAGCTTTGGGGAACTGGAGATGTGAACTGGCGAACTGCAATGTCTTATGATGCTACGATGGCGATGGTTGAGGCACTCAGACGCACTCAGGGTAATTATACTCGTCAAAAGCTCTACGAAGCGTTGAATGAGCGTGATTTTTCAGCCGATGGTGTGACTGCAAAGGTGGAATTTAACGATTTAGGCGATCGCAAACCATTACCCGGTATCGGTGTCTTGGTTAAAGTTGAAAATAACAGGTTTGTTGTAGATAAAACACAATATAATTAATTTTCTCAGAAATTACAGCACATTGTAAGTAACACCTAGTACAAAGAGTAAGTATATGTAGGGGACGCAAATTAAAGTGTGGATTTGCCTCCCCTACGTGTATTTTAAAAATCAAATATTAGTCTTATAGTATTCAAGCATGTAACCTGGGGATTTTCCAATTATTTAGATTCAAGCCAGATTACTATTTTTTTCAATAAATCTACACCGTAAAAATACGGTTCTTTCACCTACATCCTAAAAATATACTCGTAAAATTACTGTTGTCGAAGCTTTTTTTAGAGTCGTTAATAGGACATGAAACTAAGAATCTACTAATAATTTGGCTATTCAAACTTAATGCCAGAGTAGATTTTTATGTTGGGGAAGCTGAATTGCCTAAAAAAAGCAGATATTTGGCAATTATTTTTGTTATTGACTGCTATTAGTCTTAACAGTCAAATATGCAAATTAGATATGTTACAGCTTGTGCATTTGCCTTGGTAATAGTCCGAAACAAATAATTTGTAGATAAGGGAAAATTTTGACATTGTGTTAAACATCAAAAATCTATTCAACGAAAGCTATTATCTTGCTCAAAATTCAGATGTAGCCAAAGTAGTCAGTTCGGGTATTTTCCAGAGTGGGTTAGACCACTTTCAAAAGTTCGGTCAATTTGAAGGACGCAACTTTAGTGCCAGCTTTGATAGCAATTATTATTTACAACAAAACCCAGATATAGACGCAGCAGTAAAAAGCGGTCAAATTACAGCGATCGGACACTTCTTGCAGTACGGTCAAATTGAGGGACGCAACCCTAATATATTCTTCGATACCAGTTATTATTTGCAACAAAACCAAGATGTAGACGCAGCAGTAAAAAGCGGTCAAATTACAGCGTTTGAACACTTCTTGCAGTACGGTCAAATTGAGGGACGCAACCCTAATATATTCTTCGATACCAGTTATTATTTGCAACAAAACCAAGATATAGACGCAGTAGTAAAAAGCGGTCAAATTACAGCGTTTGAACACTTCTTGCAGTACGGTCAAATTGAGGGACGCAACCCTAATATATTCTTCGATACCAGTTATTATTTGCAA
>NZ_JBPAOH010000087.1:0-33240 GCF_050875635.1 Tolypothrix sp. VBCCA 56010 | reverse complement strand
CCCAGGCGCATTTTCCCCTCCTACTTTTCTCTCTGGAGGGGATTTTATTGCTTAACTTACCCCATGCGATCGCTTGAATCTATAACTAGCAACTTGGGTTATTAATGAGTTTGCACCACGTTTTACACCAGGAGGTAAACTAATTTATGTAGGCGATACAGATGAAAAATTCGCGCATTTCAACGAAGCGGCATTATTAGATTTAGGTGTTAGTGTCGATTCTCATGGTAAAATGCCTGATGTAATTATCCATCATCTAAAAAAGAACTGGTTAGTTTTAATTGAAGCTGTAACTTCTCACGGTTCAATTAACCCCAAGCGAAAGAAAGAACTTGAAACTATCTTTGCTAATACAAAAATTCCGCTGGTAATGGTAACGACCTTTCTTAGCCGTAAAGCTATTGTGGAGTATTTGGCAGAAATTGCTTGGGAAACAGATGTCTGGGTTGCTGAAGATGCTACTCATCTGATTCATTTCAATGGAGAATATTTACTACAGACTTATAAAGTAGATAAATCTGACACAGAATAAACACAAATCACCTTTAGCAATATGGCAAATTTTCTACAACCCCCAAGATTACGCATTGGTGAAGAAACCGAAGAAGAACGTCGCGCTACTTGGCTGGAACTTTTTTATGATTTGGTATTTGTAGTTGCAGTTTCTCAACTGGCACACAATCTCCATGATGATGTCACTTTATCTGGATTTTTTGGTTTTGTTGTTCTGTTTGTACCGATTTGGTGGTCATGGATTGGCAGCACAATGTACGCTAACCGTTTTGATAACGATGATGTGGGACATCGGCTGCTGACTGGTTTACAGATGCTGGCGGCAGCGGCATTAGCTATCAATATACACCACGGTTTAAGTGATAGTTCGGCTGGTTTTGCTGTTTGTTACGCTCTCGGTCGTGCTGTACTTGTCGCCGAATATATCCGTGCGGGAATGCATATCCCCACAGCGCGGATTTTGACAAATTCTTATGCTACAGGTTTTGCTGTTGCTGCTTTGTGTTGGCTTGTCTCCGCATTTGTACCGACTCCTTGGCGGTTTGGATTTTGGGCTTTGGGACTAATTATTGATTTTGCCACACCATTGATATGCACCAAGTTACAAATACAATTACCCCCTCACCCCTCGCACTTACCGGAGCGTTTCGGGCTTTTTACGATGATTGTTTTGGGTGAGGCTATTATCGCCGTAGTTGATGGAGTTTCCGAGCAGAAATGGGATGTTTTCAGTGCGATCGCAGCTTTCTTCGGTTTAGGTATTGCTTTTGGTTTGTGGTGGGTTTATTTTGATAATCTAGGTGGTACACCGATTCAAAAAGCGCGGACAGAAGGAAAAATCGCTCCGATGACGATTTGGCTTTACACTCATCTACCGCTAGTGATTGGCATTGCCGCAACTGGAGTTGGTGTAGAGAAAGTATTATTGAGCGAGCAGCAAATAGCTTTACCCGATGCAGTCCGCTGGCTAATTTGTGGCTCGGTAGCTTTGTGCTGGCTAACATTAGGTATTCTCCACCGCTTAGGAGTTATTCGCTATTGCAAAATCCGCGCCAAATATCGAATTGCAGCGGTACCTGTTGTGTTGGCGATCGCTATTTTTGGTTCATCTTTGTTACCTATTGCCGTCATCGGGTTGCTGGCTTTAGTTTGTCTTGTACAAGTTGTTCAAGACTTCTCCCAAAGTCGTCCCACCACTCGCTTAAGCGAACCAGAGATTTAACTTAGGTTAGGACACTTACGTGTCCTACCCTTGTCAGTCTTTACAACTAAATGTAACTTGATATCCGCATCACTATCAGCCATAACCTAATTATCTTTATATTCTTGATTATTTCTTCACGAAAGATTAATATCTTAAATATAAGATTTATGTAATTATATGGGCAGAGAATAAAAATATCATAATTGAAAGAGACGGTAACAATGTAATTTCTGTTAATACGTACAAATGTGATTATTCTACAGTGTTGGATATCTTCCCTTCAAAACTCATTGGCTAGCTTGCGTTCAGTGTCTTTCTTTAATAAGCGAGTTTCCATCACTACCTGTAGAATACTAATTTCTCACTTTTCTAAGTGACTTTTTCTTATAGCATTTCTCGTTTGGATACAACACTTAGTAGCGGCTTGAAATTTTTTCAACCCTACAAAGAAAGAATTTGTATCCAAGAAATTTCTGATTGCTACGATCTTTGGTATTTTTCATAACTGAGCGAACAGCAGTTTTACTGTTGTTATAAAAGTTTATTGAAAATTATATGTAAATAGCATTTGGCTGTTAAAACTATCCAAATGCTGATTTTTGCATTCAACATGAATCGATATTGAAAAACTTAGAAATCTCTTTTATAACCCTGTATTTTCAACTGAGAACAACATAAAAGTGCATTTTTATTAAAGTCGAACATATCACTCAATAGAAAGCATTTAAAGTCACAAGTGCTTTTTATGTCCTTATTATTGCACTAGAAATGCAATTAATAAATTACCATCGCAAAGTTGCTCTACCAAAGTCCGGATAAAATTCATGTCTGCTAATAATTCACAATCTTTCAACAAAAACATCAAAGTCAGCATATCTCTAGTCACATTTAATCATGAAAAATATATCGAACAAGCAATAGAAAGTATATTGATGCAAAAAGTCAATTTTAACTATGAAATAATACTTGGCGAGGATTCTTCTCGCGATAAAACGCGAGATATTGTCATTAAATATCACACAAAATATCCCGATAAAATTCGCTTAATATTGCCAGAACAAAATCTGGGTTGCAGCGGTCAAAAGATTTTTGTACAAACACTTCAAGCTTGCCAAGGTGAGTATATTGCCCTCTTAGATGGTGATGATTACTGGACCGATCCTGAGAAATTGCAAAAACAGGTAGACTTTTTAGATAGCCATCCCGAATGTGCAATATGTTTTCATGATGTTACTACTTTTTTTGAGGATGGAAGTCAAAAACCTCGTAAATATAATGACTTTGAACCAAAGAAAATTTCCACCATCGAAAATATTTTGAAATCTAATTTTATTCCTACCTGTTCCACAATGTACAGAAGAGGTTTATTTAATGAATTTCCCGATTGGTATGATTCAGTAATTTGTGGCGATTGGGTACTTCATATATTAAATTCACAGCAGGGAAAAATTGGATACATTAACACAGATATGGGGGCTTATAGAGTTCACAGTCATGGTGTTTTTAGTGGGATGAGCAAAATAAAACAATTGCACGAAGTAATTAACTGTTATGAATACTTAAACAAATATCTTAAATTTAAATATAACAAAATTATTAAATTTGAAAAAGCTTATAAATATCAAGATTTAGCATTAGCTTATAAAGACAACGGTGATTTAGATAATGCTAAAAAATATGCAATAAAATGCCGGGAACTTTTATTGTCAGAACCTTTTCTGGTAATAATAGCAATTATCAAATTGTTGAAAAGGATATATATCAGCAAAATCGCTGCTTATAAGTTACACCTTCTATGAAACTGCAAGTAATTGATTGGCAAAATCCATTATGGATGCAAACGCTACAAAAACTGCGCCATGATGTTTATCATTTGCCTGAATATCTATATTTAGAAGCAAAAAAAACCAAAACTATTCCGGAAGCTTTTTTGATAGTTGATGGTGAAAAAATATTCTTTGTGCCTTATTTACTACGCCGATGTGATGACATAAGTCAAGAATCAAAAACAAAAGATATTTTCGATGTTCTCTCACCTTACGGTTATTCTGGTATTTTGTTAAGTGAAGCCGCAGTTAATTCCCCAGGATTTGCTAATTTCGCTATTAATCAATTAAAGTATCTGTTAAGAGAAAAAGGCGTAGGTTCAGCTTTTTTTCGACTGCATCCTATACTTAGTAATAACTTTCATACACTTTTCACTCCTGATACTTTCACAGAAATTGGTACAACAGTATCTGTAGATTTAAAACTTTCTGATTCTCAAATATGGGCACACACCCGAAGGGGACATCAAAGTACAATTAATAAGTGTAAGCGACTTGGTTTTACCGCCAGAATGGTAGATAGTGGGCTATATATAAATGAGTTTACGGAAATTTATGACGAAACAATGAATCGTGTCCAAGCGCACAACTCGTATTATTTTAATCACGAATACTTTGCAGACTTGTTAAAATTAGGTAAAAATTTACATTTATGTGTTGTGGAATTGAAAGATGAAATAACTGCCGCTTGTTTATTTTTTGAATCTTGTGGAATAGTTCAAGCGCATTTGGGGGGAACGAAAAGCAAGTTTTTACATCAATCTCCTTTTAATTTATTGCTAGATTATGTTAGATACTGGGCTAAAGAACGTGGAAATGAATTTTTGCATTTAGGAAGTGGTGTAGGAGGAGTTAAAGATAGTCTTTATAATTTTAAAGCTGGCTTTTCTCGACAAAGACACAACTGGCTAAAATTAGGAATTATTACAGATGAAGAGAAATATAACTATTTGGTTGAATTGCGGGCAAAGTCTTTGAGAATTGAAGTTGAGAAACTACTGCAAACTAGTTTTTTTCCTGCTTATCGCCTTCCGTATTAAGGTAAAATTTCTTGAATGCTACAGATTTATAAACACTGGAAATAATCCCCAGTATCAATACCTAAAACATGCAGCCTTGAGCAGAAATTATGCTAGTGCATGAAACACAGAATCGCTAAATTGTATCCGGGTCGATATTTAATTCTCGCAATTTCGCCGCCAAGCGTTCTGCTTCTTCTTCTGGTGTAGGAACTAGCTTGCATGCGCTTGTAAAAAATCGCAATAGTCCTTGATAAATTCCCAAATATAAATTTAGCTGCTGACTCCACAAATGTCCTTGAGCATTTGGTTCTAATGGTTGGTACTCACCATCAACTAAATGAAATCCGGCAAATTCTAAAGTATCTGGATCGAACCAAAAATAATCGGGTGTGCGAAAGGTATCTTGGTAAATTTGTTTCTTTAAATTTTTGTCAGTATCGGCAGTTTTTGGAGAAAGAATTTCCACAATTACATTGGGATATTTACCATCTTCTTGCCAAACTACCCAACTTTTACGAATTTTCCGTTCAGTTCCTCGCACGACAAAAAAATCTGGTCCCCGGAAATATTCAGATTTGCGTTGACGAGGACTGTAGTAAATGGTGAGATTACCAGCCGCGTAGAAGTCATTTCTATCTCGCCACAACCATTTGAGGCATTTGAGTAAAAGTAGGATTTGCTCTAAATGTAGTTCAGTTTCCAAGGGAGGTTCGTCACTATATAGATCACCAGGAGGAAAGATAACATCTTCTTGGATGTCTTGGCGAGTATTTAATTCTTGAGTAAAGGACATGGCAGGGATGAATTGTTTTGCAATCTAGTTTATTTTAACGCTAGTACGATCGCGCAATAATCTTTGCATTCCGCTCTCTCGTATTATCTAGTTACTTTCAGCCATCCAAAAACCTGCTCAACCGTCAAATCTAATGTTAAAAATTTTGGTGTTGGAACGCGATCGCTACCTATTAACTCTATAGGTTCCTCTCCGGCAATGAATGCTAAAATTAACCTATCCTCTGGATCGATTAACCATCCCAACTGAGTTCCATGTTTGAGACAGTGTAAAATATTGCTGATGACTTTGGTCGCTCTCTGTTCCGGGGAGAGAATTTCTACCGTCCAATCTGGATAACTTTCAAAGGTATTGGGTACTTCACCATCCGCTTCAAACGCAATTCGTTCCCAAAGGAATACCGTAGCGTCGGGAACAATTGAACGTCCACCAAATGTACAGCGCAATCCGAGAAAGGCTAGGGCAATTTGTGAGGTTTCTGCAACTTGATTAACAGTATCACAAAACTTGAGTTGCAGACGAGAATGTTTACCTTGAGGCATGGGTTTTTGGTGAATTTGACCAGCGAAAAATTCACTAACAGGTTTGGTTTCTGGTAGTTTGAGGAATTCTTCGAGGGTGAGGGACGGAGTAAGTGCTGTTGTCATTGCCTCAAAATTTTATCGTCTCACAACTACTATAAAATGCTTGCAAAGTTTGTGGCATCGCATCCTAAACAACAGATCATCGCACACCATTGAGATAAAAAAACTGCGAATATCCTATTAACTAAATAAACGCCCCAAAAAACCCTTCTTTTTATTCCTAATAGTCTCTAAGTTTTGACGAAAAAGAGCGTTAGTAGGTTCGAGATGAACAGCTATTTCTAATTCGGCGATCGCTTTATCGAGTTTGCCTTGATTGTACAGCGCTAACCCCAAGCAATTGTGAGCATATGCATTGTTTGGGTCGATTTGCAACGCTTTTTGGTTAGAGGCGATCGCTTCATCGAGTTTGCCTTGATTGTACAGCGCAGTCCCCAGTCCATTGTGAGCATATGCATTGTTTGGGTCGATTTGCAAGGCTTTTTGGTAAGAGGCGATCGCTTCATCGAGTTTGCCTTGATCGGACAGCGCAATCCCCAGGTTATTGTGAGCATCTGCATAGTTTGGGTCGATTTGCAAGGCTTTTTGGTAAGAGGCGATCGCTTGTTCTAGTTTGCCTTGATCGGACAGCGCAATCCCCAGGTTATAGTGAGCATATGCATAGTTTGGGTCGATTTGCAAGGCTTTTTGGTAAGAGGCGATCGCTTGTTCTAGTTTGCCTTGATTTTTCAGCGCAATCCCCAGGTTATTGTGAGCATCTGCATAGTTTGGGTCGATTTGCAAGGCTTTTTGGTAAGAGGCGATCGCTTCATCGAGTTTGCCTTGATTTTCCAGCGCATTCCCCAGGTTATAGTGAGCATATGCATAGTTTGGGTCGATTTGCAAGGCTTTTTGGAAAGAGGCGATCGCTTCATCGAGTTTGCCTTGATTTTCCAGCGCATTCCCCAGGTTATAGTGAGCATCTGCATCGTTTGGGTCGATTTGCAAGGCTTTTTGGTAAGAGGCGATCGCTTCATCTAGTTTGCCTTGATTTTTCAGCGCATTCCCCAGGTTCCAGTGAACAATTGCAAGATTTGGGTCGATTTGCAAGGCTTTTTGATAGGACGCGATCGCTTCTTCTAGTTTGCCTTGATCGGACAGCGCATACCCCAGGTTATTGTGAGCATATGCAAAGTTTGGGTCGATTTGCAAGGCTTGGCGATAGGAGGCGATCGCTTCATCTAGTTTGCCTTGAATGTACAGCGTTAACCCCAGGTTATAGTGAGCAATTTCATAGTTTGGGTCGATTTGCAAGGCTTTTTGATAGGACGCGATCGCTTCTTCTAGTTTGCCTTGATCGGACAGCGCATACCCCAAGCAATTGTGAGCATATGCAGAGTTTGGGTCAAGGCTAAGGGCTGCTTTGTATTTGAGGGCTGCTTCCTCGAACTTTTTATCTCCACACAAACGATCTGCTTCATTTATCAGGCTTGTGACTTGATATTGGCGCTTTTCTCGCTCTTGTGCAGCGACTTGCTCTTCAATCAGGGTTAAATTTTCATCCCTGAGTTTTAGCATCTCTTGATATTGGCGCTCCTCTTGTAGATTAGACTTCTTTGAAGAAGATAAAGGTATGTTGTAGTCAGGTTTACTATCTAATTCGCGGAGAAGTCTATCTAGTTTATTATCAAACTCCTTTGTGTCTTCATCTTGTTTAGGGGGTGAGTAGTTCGAGTTCGCAACTAATCGCTTTGTGTCTTCATCTTGTTTAGGGGGTGAGTAATTCGAGTTCGCAACTAATCGCTTAACTTCCTCCCGAATTTCCTTAATAACCTCCAAGAATGCCTTATCTCGGTCAGTCCAGCTTTTTATAGGTTCGCGACTCCTCGGCAACGGAGATAGTTTATCAATGGGAGGAGCGTCCCAATCCGCATAACGCAGTAATACCGGGATAACACTAGCCTTTCCTGCTGCATTCCGCTCTAATGCTCGTGTAACTTCAACTGTCCAATGATAATCTGAAGCAATGAAATCCGGACTCACCAACAGCAAAATTAGCCCAGCTTGGTTGAGATACTTATCAATTTCACCTTTAAATTCTTGCCCAGGGACGATTTGGCGATCGCTCCAACTTGCAATAGTTTTTTCCCGCTGCAAAGTCTTTAGATGCTTCTCTAACTCTTCGCGTAAGTCCTCATCGTTTTCGTGGTAGGAAATAAAAACTTCAACAGATTTCATAGAAGGCATTGTTTATATATAGTAAAAGACTACACAAGCTTTTGCTCGATTTCCTCAAGCTGCCGAGCTAACCGCTTTAATTCTGTTTCGCTTTCCTGAATCTGTTTCTCTAGCTTAAACTTTATCGCTGTATCTGTTTCAATCGAGTATGCTAGGCGCAACCGACTTAATTTTTCGCTCTCTCGGTCATACTGTTGTTGCACTGAATTGTGTTCTTCCTCTAATCTACGACGTTGGCGATCACCCCCACTCGTTGCAAGAGGGTTGAAAGTCGCAGGTGTAGTACTTCCAGAAGCAGTTGAGGAGGTTTTTGATTTTGCCATATCTTCAACTACTCTGCGAATTCCTTGAACAACATTCAAAAAAGCCTCATCTTGGTCTTGCCAGGTTGTGATGGGTTTGGCATTTTTAGGAAGTGCTTGCAGTTTGGCAAAAGGTGCATCACTCCAGTCCGTCGGCTTTAAAATAATGGGAATTACGCGAGCTTCTCTTGCCTCATGTCGCTCCATTGCTCGCTGCATCTCAATGTCGTAGCAGTAATCTGAAGCCAGAAAGTTAGCGCTCACCAGCAACAAAATGATATCCGCAGCGTTAAGATTGTCATCGATCGCATTTGCCCATTCCGCACCAGCAGTGATTTCGCGATCGTGCCAAGCTTCAATAACTCCCTGACGTTTCATCAAGCTCAGATGAGTTGCCAATTCGTCTCGCAAAACTTCATCTTTGTGGGAGTAGGAAAAAAATACTTTAACTGGATTAGACATATTCTTTAAATCTACTTTCGGAAATTACTGTATATTCATATACAGGCTGATTTTCTAGATGAAAGCTTAACAGAAAATGTTTCTAAGTACAGTATTGTGTAAAATTATAGCGATTTTCAATGCCTAAGCAACGCATCGCTCTGCATTAACATAACATCGCTCTGCATTAACATAACATCGCTCTGCATTAACATAACATCGCTCTGCATTAACATAACATCGCTCTGCATTAACATAACATCGCTCTGCATTGGCATAACATCGCTCTGCATTGGCATAACATCGCTCTGCATTGGCATAACATCGCTCTGCATTGGCATAACATCGCTCTGCATTGGCATAACATCGCTCTGCCTTTCTTTAATTCGCGCTCGTATTAATCAATTCGCTGTAAGTCAAAGTTCTACCAAACTCATAATTATCGTGTTTGCAGCTACAGTTAACGGCATAGAAAATAAGCAACAATAAAAATCAAAACTTGAGACGTGCAGCTTTGTCTGTAAATCATGCTGCTGTTCGATGAAACCCCGAATCATTGTTTGTAACTTAGGACGTACCGGATATAAAGTCTTTCGCTTGCTCAGACAGCAGGGAGCATTAGTTGTTGGTATTCATCACCAACTTATCCCTGGCGAAGCAGCAGGAGATATAATTGTTGGCGAATTACATGCAGCTAGTACCCTCACCGCAGCGGGAATTGACCAAGCACACACTTTAGTGATAACTGGATCTGACGATGCTGTGAATTTGTCAATAATGATGCAAGCGCGGGTGCTAAATCCGTGCATTCGGATTATCAACCGCTTTTATAATACAAACTTAGGCGATCGCCTAGATCAAGCTTTGCCAAATCACGTCAGTATGAGTGTTGTCAAATTAGCAGCACCAGTATTCACCTTTGCGGCACTAGGAAATCAAGCGATCGGACAAATTAAATTATTTCAGCAAACTTGGCTGATCCGTGAAGAATATATTGATGAAAATCATCCTTTGGGGGGATGTAAGTTAAGTGATTTGTGGGAAGATTCATCACGAATGCTGATTTATTATCAGCCAGTCGAAGGTGAGAGAAATTTGGTATCTGCGGTAGTTTCTGGACAAGAATTAAAAGTAGGCGATCGCTTAATTGTTGCTGTACCACCCCGCATCCGTCAGAAAAGAAAATCACTGATTAAAAAAGGAATGAAAATCCTTGGCAATCTAAAACAGCTTCAACAACACGGGCGATCGGTTGTAATGGGGGGTATTGTACTTTTAGCGATTATTATGATTGCCACACTCACCTACATGTCTACCCAACTGAAAATATCCGCGATCGATGCTTTATATTTTTCTGTAGGCATGATTACAGGAGCAGGTGGTAATGATATTGTCGAAAAAGCTCCTAATATTATCAAATTATTTACCGTTTTTATCATGTTGATTGGGGCAGTAGTCATTGGTATTTGGTATGCCCTACTCAACGATTTTGTTCTAGGAAACCGTTTCAAGCAATTTTGGGATGCTGTGAGAATTCCTCAAAGTCAGCACTACATCGTCTGTGGTTTAAGCGGTATCGGGATGGCAATTGTCCAGCAACTCCACGCCAGCGGATATGACGTAGTAGTAATTGAAACAGACTCCAATAACAAATTTATCAACACTGTCCGTGAATTAGGTATTCCCGTAATTGAGAGCGATACTAGCTTTCGAGTCACACTTAAGGCAAGCAATATCAACTCTGCTGCCGCTGTGCTTGCTGTTACCAAGAACGACGCTACTAATTTAGAGATTGCCCTGAAAGCAAAAGGATTGACACCGAACATTCCCGTAGTAGTCAATTATGCCGATCCTGATTTTGCTGGCATGGCACAACAAGTTTTCGGTTTTGAGGCTGTACTGAGTCCCGCTGAACTTGCGGCACCAGCTTTTGCCGCTGCCGCACTAGGCGGACGAATCCTCGGTAATGGCATCACCGGAGATAGTCTGTGGGTAGCTTTTGCAACATTGATTACACCTTCACATTCCTTTTGCGGGCAACAAGTGAAAGATGCGGCAATCTCCGCCGACTTTGTGCCTTTATATGTAGAAAGAAATTCTCAGACTATTCACGGCTGGGATTTACTAGAAATCAACCTCAGTGACGGCGATATTTTATATTTAACAATACATGCTACGCGGTTATACCAGTTGTGGCGCAACACACCCTCACAATTGATGGCGAGTTAATTTAGAAACCCGGTTTCTTTAAGAAACTTAGAAACCCGGTTTCTTAAAGAAACCGGGTTTCTGGAAGGGTTTAAAACTCACTAAAATTGTTGATTTTCACTTCATTATCCGCAAAACGTGCCACTATTTCAAGTTCACCTCCCATTGCTTGGATCACTTGACGTAAATGACTAACGTACATATCAGTACGCTTTTCCAAACGTGAAATAGCTGGTTGTTTTACTTGTAATTTTTCAGCCAGTTCAGCTTGAGATATTTTCAAGGCTTGGCGCAATTCATGGATTGCCATCTCTTGTTTTAATTGTGTTTTTTTCGCTGCTATTTTTGCTTTTCTAGTTGCTCCCAAATCTTCAGTCAGCCGCGAAAATTTATGATGTCCTGTCATATCAAGCCTTCCTCTCTAATCTCTTTAAGGTAGTCATCATAAAGTTGATCGACAATAGGAATATATTTTTCATAAAAGCGTTTATCTCCAGTTTTATCGCCTCCAATAAGTAGAATAGCGACTCGTCTTGGATCGAAAGCGTAAAAAACTCTAATAGGAGCGCCTCCACTTTGTATACGTAATTCTCTCATGTGAGAGTGTCTTGAACCGTTAACACCGGACGAATAGGGAAAAGATAGCTGCGTTCCGCTTTCCTCAAGCAGTTGAACAACACTAACTACATCATCCTGTTGATCTTCAGTTAGAGTGCGCCACCAACTCTCAAACTCGTCAGTGTATTCTACATCGCACGACATTCACTTCTATATTACGTTGATGTAATAATAGCATGTTTTCTGCTCTAACACATACTGCCGACTTTTTGACATTGATGGCGAGTTAGGATTTTGCTTTTTCTGTTTTTTCTTAAAAGTTTTGAAACGCAAGCTCAAATAATCAACACTAGAAACCGCTAGGCGTAAATTTGCCATAGCAGTAAATTTACTGAAGCAACTTGCAAAAATATTTTCGTATAAATATGAAAAGGGCGAAAATACTTTGAGGGTTAAGGGTGCAGAATTTTTCAGACTGGTTGATAGTCGGTTCAGTTACATTGTTCGTAGGTGGAACAGCATCCTTTGTTATCCCAGGAGGTGGTGCAAGTGGAGCTTTGCTAGGAAGTACCACAGGAGCGGTTTTAGGAGCAGCTATTTCCACTAAACGAGAAGAGAATAAAGAGGTTGAATTAAAAACGCTAAAGGAGCAGTTAGTTAAACAAGAAGAATGGAAAAAGTTAAATGCACAACTGCCAATTTTGAAACCACAGGTTGCGGAACTACGAAAGCAGCAAACAGAGTTAGCAACAGTTGAAGGGCAATTTGTTCAAAAGCGAGAAGAATTGCAGCAGGTTGAACAGAGATTGACAACACTCAATCAGCAAAGGGAAGAACTAGAGCAGCGAATTGCTACAATTAATCAACAAAAACCTGACTTATCTACTTTGGAAAAACTGCAAGTGCAAATTGAGCATTTTCGGCTTGATAAAAGTGGGTTAGAAGGTCAAATTAATGCTCTGCGTTCTCAGATTGAGTCTTTGGAAATACAAAAGCGATCGCTCGTTAATATTGATGCAGAATTTGCTACCAGACAAGCACATTTAGAATCACTAAATAGACAAATTCAAGAGCTAGAAACTAAATCTCAGCAACTGGAACAAAGAGCAGCTGAACTGGAATTCTTACGAGCTACCTATGATGGTATATCCAGCCAAAAACAAAGCTTTGAAGAACGAATCAATCAGCTAACACCAGAGATAGGTAGACTAGAAGCTGAGAAACAGCGCGTCTTGCAAGCAATTCAAGAAAATCAACAAGAGTATTCAAAAATTGAAGAATTGCGGCAAAAATTGCATAGCTTGAATATGCAAATTAGGGATAGAGAGTCACAACTAAGAGAACTGGAAAGAGAAATCCAGCAGTTGAATGGTATCAAAGCTGGTATTGAAGAAAATAACGCTCTTTTAAAGCAAGAAAAAGAGCAACTTCAAGACGAAATCAAACGCTTGAAGGGAGAAATCGAGAATCTACAAAATAGTTCCGAAGTAGCACTGCGTTCTTTGAAAGAACACCTTTGGTTGAAGCTACCAGATACAAAGCGGAGTCTAGAAGGTGAACAGAACTTTTTAGAAGGTTTTGTTAGATATATTCAGTCTCAGGGATTAGCTTTTCCGAAGCGAGTAATTCATGCATTCCATACCTCGCTGAAAGTACAGGATATTTCAGCTTTAGTTATCCTAGCCGGAATTAGCGGCACTGGAAAAAGCGAACTACCACAAAAGTATGCTGATTACATTGGGGCACAGTTGTTAACTCTTGCTGTACAGCCTCGCTGGGATTCTCCTCAAGATTTGCAAGGCTTTTATAATTATGTGGAGAAAAAGTTTAAACCGACTGATTTGATGCGGGGACTATATCAATATAATCGCGATTCAGCGATGAAAGACCGAATTGTAATTGTGTTGCTGGATGAGATGAATTTGGCGCGAGTTGAATATTACTTTAGCGAGTTTCTTTCTAAATTAGAAACTCGTCGCAGCCGTCCAACTTTTTTAGAAATTGATGTTGGTAGCTTACCGCTTAAAGATGATGAACGCAGGCTAGAAATCCCCCAGCAGTTTTTGTTTGTGGGAACAATGAATGAGGACGAAACCACCCAGTCTTTATCAGATAAGGTGCTAGACAGAGCCAATGTTATTACTTTTGGTAAACCCAAAAACTTGCAATTGCGCCAACAAAATCAGCATCAAAATGGTACTAGTAGACCTTCAGGATACTTAGCATACTCTGATTTTAAACAATGGACAAAAATCCCTGAGCCTCAGTCTGATGTAGTAGAAAAGGTGAAATATTATCTTGATAGAGCGAATCAAGTGATGGAGAAAATGGGGCATCCTTTTGCCCACCGCGTCTATCAGGGAATTACTCAGTATGTGGTGAATTATCCGATGGTGGAGTCAGCATTTAACTTTGCTCTTGCGGATCAATTTGGGCAGAAATTATTACCCAAATTGCGGGGTGTGATGATTGATGAGGCTCATGAAGAGTTGGAAGAATTAGAGAAAATTATTGCAGAAATTGGCGATTATCCATTAATTGAAGCCTTTAGGAAAGCGCGTGAAGGGCGTTACGGACAATTTCAATGGCAGGGATTAGTGTATCAAGATGAGCCAGCACGATGAGACTTTATCCTAGCTTGTTTGCCTATTTAAATGAGTCTCAGCCTGTGCCACAGGATACTTTATTACAAGCACGCGATCGCCCGATAATTGCCCTAGCTCCAGAAGAAGATTTATCAGCACAACCTTGCTTAATTCCTATTGATGATCGAGTCTATGAAATTGCTTTTCCTTATTTGAAACCTACAGATATAGAGCATCATCATAATCAGTTAGAATACGTGTTGAAGATAACCATCAACGGTCAGTCTTATAACCTACGTGTCACTGATGAAGTTTTAGATTTAGAGGCTATCAAAGAAGAAAAGGAATTACCAGAATGGGAAAGCATATTAGGAGAGCGTTTGGATAATACAGCGGCTCTTTTAATTCGGCTTTTAGTTGGTATGTTTACAAATTTATTCGGTTATCATAAGACAAGACAGCCAACAATTCTATTAAGCCAGTTACAAGATAAATTAGACCAAATTAATGTTAATGAAGCGAATCTTCCTATAGTTATTAGTCTGGAACGCCGATATCAACTTTGCCGCAAGTTAGAAAATATTGCCTCTAAACTGCGTCATCAACTCAGAAGGCAAGCAGAACTAATGCCTGTAGGTAGAATTCAAGAAATGGATGCTTATTGCCTCAGAGACTACATCCGCCGTCCTGGTGTAACCGCTGCTCAAAAGGCAGGAGCAAAGCAACAGTTAATGGGCATCCAACGCTATCAAGATTTTAACACAGCAGAAAACAAGTTTCTCGTTTATTTCAGTCAGATTCTGCATCTCAATTGTTATCAATATGAGAGGAGTAATGCGAAGCAGTATCAGACAGAAGTCGATAAATTTCGTTTAGTTATTGATTTGTTTAAGCAACAACCAGTAGTAGAACAAATTCAAAATAGACAATATCAATTTACTAAGCCTAACTATGTTTTACAGCAGAACCCTGTTTATAGAAGTTTTTATCAAGCTTATTTAGAATACATTCAAAAAAGGTTTGAAAAAGAGCGGATATGGTCATTTCGCAATCAATTACTTGCTGATACTATTTATATATGCTTAACAGCAGCACTGCTACGGTTTCAAGGAATAGGAATAGATTGTACCCTCAGTATTCCTGGTAGTAGTATTTGCGAACAAGGACGTTATATTCAACATTGCGCGAGTATTAATGTTAAGGTATTTCTCGAAAATCAAGTTTATGTTTTCGGTTTAAAAAAATCTACTAATAAACTTTTTGGCGATTGGCTGCTAACAGCGGAAATTCACCAATTAGACTCAACTGAGTTAGAAACTAAAAAATTAGACTTCCCCATCTGGGTGTTTTGGTATCGTCCGAACAATGAAGCGATCGCACAGTTAAATAAATATTTACAAAAATTAAATTTAAAAAGTGGATTTGTATTTTATTTACAAGTTCCTCCAAGCAATTTATCCCCTAGAGGTACAATACAAAGTTCTTCCGAATGGAAATTATTGCTTTGTCAATTACCCGATCCAATAACAGCACAAGGATTTTCTAGCACAGTTGCTCTCATGGCACGTTTGATTAAATCGGTAGTGGAGTATTCGCTATGAATGAGCAGCAATTTTGGGCAGAATTGCAACAATTAGTATACGAATCTAATGAACATCAAGAAACTGCTCAAGCGCAATGGCAAAGATTAGTTCATCACGTTTCACCACCGCTACCAACTAAATTAATTATCCAGACTGTTTGTAACGGTTCTGTTTATTTAACAGAGCGATCGCCCCTAAATTTACCGGCTATTACTCCGAATGTTTGCCTCAGTGCGAATCAACAATTGGCATTAGAAATGGCTCTCTCGAATAGTGCGATCGCTTTGATTGTTGGTTCACCAGCCACTGGTAAAACGCGCATTGCCACGAGTCTAGCTTATGCCGCAATTAACGTTTCAAAACGTGTCCTAATTTTAACTCATCACAGTGCTGCCCTCACCGCCTATCGCAACTTACCAGGGTATCCTTTCTGGTGTCAACAGCAAGATTATCGCAACTGGATAATTGAGCAACTGCATTCCCAACATTTGGCTCAACCGCAGATGAATTACTTGCCATTACATCTGCTACCTGATGGAGAATTGGCAAAACTGCGAACACCAGCAAGACTAGAAACATGGTTGCCAATTATTCAAACTTCTTCACAGCAACAACTGACTGAACTTTTAAAGTCAGCATTTACTGAATTAGAAATTGCACGAGTTAAACTGCTTGCTTATCGTCTCAAGCAATTAGAACCCTTGTTACAGCAGCAGTTAAAATTGAGTCAGCTTTATGCAAATTTATCTGAATCAGCGATTACAGAACTCGCTGATCAACTCAGTGATAATCCACAAGTGCCAATTTTGGGTACTGTTGCTGAGTTTATGCAGCCTCAGCATCAATCTCTGTGGCAAACTACCTTTGATTTAGTAATTGTAGAAGAAGCGCAGCATCTC
Source organism: Tolypothrix sp. VBCCA 56010 (assembly GCF_050875635.1). Classification (NCBI taxonomy): domain Bacteria; kingdom Bacillati; phylum Cyanobacteriota; class Cyanophyceae; order Nostocales; family Tolypothrichaceae; genus Tolypothrix; species Tolypothrix sp. VBCCA 56010. Next base: position 16,505 of record NZ_JBPAOH010000087.1, on the reverse strand, counting down.
ACTTGGCTAGAACTAATGCTGCTTTCTACATTAGGGCATAAGCTCGTTTTGTTTGGCGATAAAATGCCAAGTCTTTATTCTAAATCTTCCCCGAAGCAGTCGTTTTTTGCTTTCTTTCCCAAGTGCTTCAATTGGCTTAGTCAGCATTTACTTCCAACTTATCATTACCAGCTAACAGAGCAATTTCGGCTACATTCAGAAATAGCTAAACTTGTTTATCCAGTAATCTGCAATAATTGGATTCAAACTCAACGAACACCGATTGATTATCAACTTACCCAGCTAAAACATCGATTAGTTTGGCAAGATGTCCCAAATCAGAAAGTAGGGGAGGAAATTATTAAATTTATTCAAAGTCTCGATCCGCAACTCAGTTCGCAAATAGGCATAATCACATTTGACGTTCAACAGCGAGATTGGCTTTTAGCTAACTCTCCTAAATTTTCTCAACTCCTAATTGGTACAGTCGCAGAATGGGCAGGAATTGAACGAGCGATTGTAATTGTAAGTTGTGTAGGGCATCCCGAAAATATTGCTGTAGAAGCTATAAATATAGCTTTAACACGAGGGCAAGACTACCTGATTTTATTTGGTGATTACGATTTCTGGCGACAGCCTGGTTCCCCGCTGCGAAGTTTTTTATATCAACCTTTACATAAAGAACGCACTGTGATTTTATCATGAAAGTTCAATGTCAACTGCAAGGCACATTTCATCGCATTCAGTTAAGTGGTACAGACTCAATTGCCGTCTCTTTAGTTGATTTAATTCGAGAAGTGCAAGCGGTAGCAACTGAAAACCGCAGGCGATCGCCTCAATTATTGCGTCAATCTTTTGGCTTAAATTTTCTTCCAGAACCTGTTTTAATTAACTTGTTACAGCAAGCGCAGGGTGTGGTTAGAGAAAGTGAATATCAAGTGCCATCTTTGCAACTTCTCCACTCTGTTAAATCTAACTTAAACTCGCAGGTTGCTAACACATACCGCTATCAATTTACTTGTCCAGAAGCAAGGTTTATTATTACACGATACGATTCACAACTTCCTTTATGGACTGGTAATGATTCAGAACAATCAGGAATTTACACCGTTACCTTAGAGCAACCTAATTATCCAGGTTTATCTGATGAGTTTGCCAAAAATATCTGGCAGCAGGCTATAAATTCCTGGCAGACATTACCAGAAAATCGGAAAATTAATATTGCCCTACAATCCTTAGATTCAAACACTTTTCGACTCATAACCCCTAAACTACAAATCTGGATTTCGTTGCCGGATTTATCTTTAGATTTAAGAGCAGCAATTACATTTTTGCGCTTAGGTGGAAATGATACATCAGCTTTATCTGAGCTAGCTAAATCATTAGTTCAGCAGTATCAGTCAACTTATAGCTTACCAATTATTCAACTACCACAAAAACTCAGCCCTGATGAAATACCCCCTGCACAAGGTTTGTTAATTGATAAACGTAGAAATCGTTCTATCTTAGAAACAATCATCTCTACAGCACGTAAGTTTCTCCTAATTTCCAGCTACATCATTGAAGATGAAAGCTTAACAGAATTAATCTGCAAGAAATCCCAAGAATTATCCCAAGGTGTTTGGATTTTAACTGACTTGAGGAACGAAATCATCGATCGCATTGATGCCCAAGTATCGGATAATGTCTCTTTACGAACAGAGTATCAGCGTTCTCATGAGCGGAAAAAAGCTTGTTTAAAAATGCTGCTGGATGCCAATATTCCCATCCGTAGCGGTGCTTTTCATCTCAAAACTTATATTTCTGAGCAATATGCTTATTTAGGCTCTTGTAATCTCACTGGAGGCAGCTTAGATTTTAATATCGAAGCAGGTATAATCAGTCGCAATAACTCGATTCATACCCAATTAATCAATTTATTCCGGCAATTTTGGCAACAACGCAGCCGAGATGAGGTAATACCCACTCTCAACTCAAATGGTTTTCATCTGCGTTCTATCCATCGCTCTTCTCAAGAAGAATATCAAACTTATCCCAGCTTATTGACTTTATCCCGCTACAAAAAGGATTTGATAGAAAAACTGAGAAATTTTCGGGGACAGGTACAGATTTACAGTCGCAGCTTTCAACCATCCCCAGAAATAGAACAATATCTACGTTTATTAGATACCCGGATATTTGTTGATTCTCAAATGCGAGTTAATTGCTCAACATTTAATATAAAACAAATTGATAATCTTCATGCAAAAATTACGCTGCTGGGTGATGAAGTTGCTTATCTTGGCGGCATAAATTTTAATTTTATTAATAGTGCTTTATCTCTGAATGACTTAATGTATAAAACAACCAATTCCATAGAAATTACTCAAATACGTCAAAATATTACTTCACTTTATTCTTAATTTATGACTCAATTATTCAATTTGGAATCCTACGTTGAATGTTGTCAATACGCTCAACTTTTTCATGAGTCTCCTGAGCAGTTTATTCCCCAGGATGGGGATTTCCCAAGGGCATACAAAGCATTCTTACAGAATTATGCTACTCATCCGTATCTACCAGAACCGATTATAAGTGCAAATCGTTCTCAAGAGTTAACAATCAATCAAACAACTTTAGATTATCTCTCGATTGGTACTAAATTAACTCAGGGAGAGAAACAGCGGTTATTTATCATCCGAGATACAGTGGATTTAATGACGCTGAGTATGAGTAATCTTTTAGAACATAAAGATGGTTACTTATACAGCAGTGCCTATTATTATTGGAATTATTATTCCCAAATTTGGCAACATAAATTAACGAAGCCGTTAGTTTTTGTTAATCTGGATAATTTTGTCAGCAATAGCCTGATTCCCATTAACTTCTCACGTTTAGATAATAGCCCCTATCAAGTTCCAATTCTCAACACGAAAAAACCAATCTCTCTTGATTCAGGTTACAATATAAAATCATATAATAGTATTTGCCAGAGCATAGCACGTCGAATTTTAGCGGATAATTTTCAAGCGATCGCCCAAAATGATGATACACTTAATCATCTCGCTAACTATTTACAAAAAACCTCATTTTTTCAGATTATCCAGCCGTACTTGAATAAAGAATGTTTTGATTTTATTGTTGAAGTTTTACACAACAGTCAGATTTATTATAAAAAAGTAACCTTATCCCTAGCCGTCATTGCAGACATTGTATCCAAGCAAATTAATATTCAATATTTAAAACAACTTGCCAATACGCATCCTGAATATCAATTTGCCTTAATCAGTCAGTACAATATTTTTCCTCATATCCAGCAACTACTTCCATTTATCTGCCTTAACCCAAGCTTTCAACAGTTTAATCAAATATGGCAAGAAAAAAGTAAGTTAAATTTTCCTCTTTTTGCCATTTACCTCGATGAAATAGAATTCGCTATTGGAATTACTGATGCTCAAGGGCAAAAATCAAAACAATGGATTCAATTATCTCAGCAAAAAGACGCTATTTCTTATGAAGGCAAACCCACAGTTTTGATAGGACGCATTCCTAGTAAAAGCCAAGATTTCTTTCGCATACCAAAGGAAAATAAAACCGCTAAACTACCTATTAAGGTTAATGGGAACGATTATTGTATAAATGGTGTTCCCCAAGACTACAACATCGAAATTGAAAACTGTCAAAGAACAGAAGATGTTTGTATACGTATAGAGTTTCACCTGCAACCAGGTTCATTTCCCGAACTTAAAGTTACAGATTTAGAAGGTAAATATAAGATAACTGCTTCTCTGACAGATAGAACAAAATTATCATATAGCCATATTCCACATGAAAAAATAATTAGCACTCGTCAGCAAGAATCATTAGCTCAAATTAATCGCTTGCCAACTCGCAATAAATTAGAGTTTATAGAATATTTAATGCATATTAATAAAGAATTAGACAATCTTAGTATTAGTAAGAGTAGTAATAGACCAATAAACTATGCAACATTAAAAGACTTGCTTAAGAGGGCTTGTGAACAGATTCATAAGAGTAACAATAGACCTGATATGCTGAAATCTATAGATGCTGACTCCGATGAAGCAGTGGTGAGCGACTTGAGAGCAAAATTACAGAATCAGAGCCTTCATAAAATCATTGATATAATCTGTGAATTGTTAAACTCAAATACTCCCAGTAAATTAAATTTAATTCAACAAGGTTTTTTGCTAGAGGCAATTAAATTTACTGGAAAACTATATAATTTTTCCCAATACTTATTACCGAATAATCTTTTTTATCCAATTATATTTAGTATAACCAAGAAAATTACATATCTTAATTTTGAAAAGGAATATCTCCAGTGCCTCGCTAGAGTAGCAATAAATGAAGAACTCCAAAGGCAATACTTTAGTTGCTTTAACTCCTACTATAAATTAGAAACAAGCCAGTATCTATGGGGTTATGGTCGTATCTTGCTATGGTATTATAACTTTGATACGGTTAACTTAGTAAATTTTAAAGTGCATTTTACTGCAATTATCGAATACTTGCTTAGTAAACCTCATACTAATTTTCATGAGCAGTACAAGCAAAATGCCTTTTTATCTTTATTGTATCTGCTGTCATTTCGCGCTAATGATAAAGTCTTTTGTCAACAAGGTTCCGAAGAAATGCGAATGGCAGAAAGAGTGATTAGTCATTTCAGTAAAGATAGAATTATTTTAAAGCAGGTGAGTAAAGAAAAGCCCCTAAATCAATTCTTTCAAGAAATGATTGCAGGAACGATTACAGAAGATGACCTAGGAAAGCTTCTACAGGGTTAAATTTTAGATAATGTAGCTTTGCTTTATAATTCAACCAGACTATCGGAAGATTTACTCTTTGGAAGTCCCCAAGTAGATTGAAGAGGTCATTGAAAAGGGTAAAGTTGTCAGTGAATACCAGCAGCAAACCAGACTCGGAAAATTCACCAGAAGATAACAGTGAAACACGCCGTCAGAGCATTCTTCCCATTGCTCCACTGCCAGAACACATTAGTCAAAATATCGAGACAATCATAGCGTTGCAGACACGCAACGAGCAAGACGTATCTGGACATCAGCGAGGTGTGGAGGCTGTCACCACTTTTTTCGGTCGTCCGGCATTTCTGTATAGCATCCTGCTCGTAATTGTCCTTTGGATGACACCCAATATTTTGCCACGGCGTTTTGGCTTACCGAAATTCGACCCACCTCCATTTGCTTGGCTGGGGTTTTGGGTGACAACAGGCTCGTTACTGATGACAGCAGGAGTGCTGATTAAGCAAAATCGACAAGAAAAGTTGGCGGAGCAACGAGCGCAGTTAAGCTTGCAATTAAACCTGCTATCCGAGCAAAAAATTGCCAAACTCATTGCCTTGGTTGAAGAATTGCGCCAAGACCTTCCCAATGTGAAAAATCGTTACGACCCCGAAGCCGAAATGATGAAGGAACCTGCCGATCCCCATGCGGTAATTGTTGCGTTGGAAGAGACATTAACACAAGAATTAGAATCTCTCCAGAACCAGGAAACATCTAATTAATTGGGAATATGCAGGCAACTGTTTTATGAGATTTCTTGCACTCATTTCTAATTTCAGCATTGCTGATTTGCGGTATGAATTTCAAATTTTTACGCTCTGGTAGAGACGTTCCGACGGAACGTCTCGCTCGATAAATTAGGAATTTCATACCTAAATTCGGCAACGCTGGTAAATAAACTTTTTATATTTATCGCCCAGCCGATTCCATATACTCAATACACTTGTGCATCTGCTGATTCATCATTTCAGCATCAGCATGATACCTCCGCCCGTGACCTGGTAACACCCATTCAAATGTATAATTAGCTAAATTTCGCATTGATTTAAGCTGTTCTGACCAAGAATACCAGCAAGCATTGCGAAAAGCAATCAACTGTTTATATGTATCAGACCAAGCCAGATGATCGCCAGTAAAAAGAAACTTCTGTTTGTAAAGTAGAACAGTGTGTCCTTTAGTGTGACCGGGAACGGGAATAATTAACAATTCCGGAGTTAACTCAAATGGTTCACTACCAGTTAGCTGAATTTCTACATCGCGAGTAGAAGCTGTAATATCGTTAGTGTGGAAAATGCGCTCACACTCAAAATGTTCGGCAAACTTTTGATGATCCGCTACATCATCTCTGTGAGTCATATACATATAGCGTATCCCCCCCATTTTTTCTATCCGCTTCACCAACGGTGGTGTAAACCTGGGAGAATCTACCAAAACATTACCTTCGGGTAATTGAATCAAATAACTCGTAGCACCAAAAGAATCTTCCGAATGATAACCGCAGTGGTAAACATTTTGGGCAACTAAAATTGGAAAACTCAGTTGAGCGTATTTGATATCTTGCGGCTTCTCGATTGTACCAATGGAACTGGTTGGACAAGCCAACAAAGCTTGTAGCGCAGTTAATCGTTGGGCTTCATTAGCTGGTTGATGATGAACTGCCGATTGTTCACCAACTTCAACAAACACTTCCGGAGCCATCCAGCGACAGGTGTCACAATCAATACAGGAAGTATCGACATAAAAATCGCCGCTGACATTTTCCGGACGCCGCAGATTTAAATGAGCCATATTAAACCTCTTTTACCCAGCCTGTATGAACAGGTTAGCAAAAGCGGTCATACACTGTGTTACCATCTAGGAAAAAAGAGGAATTATAATTGTTATTGCTCAGTGCTTACTTTATAAGAAAATAGTTATTTTCACTTTTTCCGGTAAGCGATCGCCTGAAACTACACATAAATTTTGATTACATTTTTTATCACTTTCCCACTCTTCCTTGCTTGCTATGCTACCATCGATATGAGAATTAATTCGGCGACAGCGTTTGTTTTTAGCATTGACAGGTATTCTTCTTTTGGTGTTTACAGACTTTTCTCCGAAATCTAAATCTCCGCACATTTATGATTTTGGAGACAATCTATGTCTATTTATGTAGGTAACCTCTCTTATGAAGTTACACAAGAAGCTCTGACTTCTGTTTTTGCAGAATATGGTTCTGTAAAACGAGTTCAGTTGCCTACCGACCGTGAAACAGGTCGTTTACGCGGCTTTGGTTTTGTAGAAATGGGTTCAGAAGCTGAAGAAACAGCCGCCATTGATGCGCTTGATGGTGCTGAATGGATGGGACGCGATCTTAAAGTTAATAAAGCTAAACCCAAGGAAGACAGAGGTTCTTTCGGTGGTAATCGTGGTGGTGGCGGAGGCTACAACCGCAACCGCTACTAAGTCTTAAAGATTCAATTATTAAGTTAATTGAATTTACGAAAGGCTCAAGCAGTAATTCATGCTTGAGCCTTTTTTGGCATCTAAAAAGCGGTTAGAAACGCACTTTTATAAACAGGGTTTTTCAAGACAAATAAACGTCGCAACAAACAAACGCCCGCAGGCATCGAAGCCTGGGGCTACAAAAACTAAGCTCCGTTGGCGAAGCCTCTCGTTCGCGCAAGCGTCTCCCTTTGGGAGAAGAGAAGCTTTGATCGGAGGAAACCTCCGCTCAAACTTCTCTCCACCTGCGTAAGCTCTGTACGCACAACGCGACACCCTAGAAGGGTGTCGGATTTTGGCGATCGCTCTTGCGTGCCAATTAACTAACAACTAAGTGCAATTGACTTGCGACAAAACTAATTACACGATGAGTCAGGGGAAGACTATCAATTACCATACTCAGACACAACAGCATCATGTAAGAGATGGAATAGAGAAATAAATCTTTAGCCAAAGTACGATCGCCTGGATTGTGTAACAAGTGCCAAGCCTTGAGAATAAATAATCCTCCCAAAGCAAGTGCGATCGCTGCATAAACAATTCCCGTCGCATGTAACGGATATAACAGCAGCGTAATTGGCACCAAAATTAGCGTGTAAAACCAAATCTGCCGCACCGTCGCTTCATTGCCCGCGACAACTGGTAACATTGGTATCCCAACCTTTGCGTAATCATCCCGAATCATCAACGCCAGCGCCCAGAAATGGGGAGGTGTCCAAACAAAGACGATCGCAAAAAGTAACCAAGCAACCCAACTTAAAGTTCCCGTAACAGCCGCCCAGCCAACCAGCGCCGGAATCGCTCCCGCAGCTCCACCAATGACAATATTTTGGGTACTAGAGCGTTTTAGCCAATGAGTGTAGACCAGAACATAAAATACAATACCAGACATTGCCAGCATTGCGGCTAGTAAATTGGCAAATACAAAAAGCAGACTGAAAGAAATCACAGCCAAAGCGATCGCAAAAATCAAAGCATCACGAGGCTGTATTCTACCCGAAGGCAAAGGACGATGGCGCGTGCGCTCCATATCATAATCAATATCTCGGTCATAGATACAATTAATCGTTTGAGCGCTAGCAGCTGCTAAAGTACCACCAGTCAGAGTTACTAACAACAGCAATGGATCTACTTTTCCCTCACCAGCAATCCACATACTACCAGCAGTAGTAATCAATAGCAGCGGAATAATCCGAGGCTTAGTCAGCTGGTAATAGCTTTGAATAACTTGGGGAAATGTTTGGTGGTGCTTCGAGACATTAGTCTCAATCATGTTGACTCTAATTCCTTATTTGTTCAATTTCTGTGCTATCGTTATCGCCTCTGGCTTTTATAGTCCAACAAAAAGACAGACTTCCAGCACTCGCATTTAACTTATAAATTCACTCCATCTACACTTGTAGTCGCCGTCACATCAGATGAATAAACATTAATACCACGACTTAGAGCCAAATCACGCAACGAGAGAACCGTGAAAATTACCAAAGTACCCAGCAAACACGCGCCTATAAGTTGGTGAGAAACAGTAAGAGGCTCGACTTGGAGATGTAACTTAAAAGTGGCAACTCCCAACAAAATCTGTAAAACTAACAATCCAGCAGTTATCTTAGCTAATTGCCGCAAAGCTGGATGTAGTGCAGGTGTACGCAATGAGAGAAATACTACAGCCAAAGTCGCTACTGTTGGCGGCACCACCCCACCGATATGACTGTACATTACAGCACAAAGTTGAGAACCGCCAAAACATTGATGTAGTGCCCAGCGAGATCCGACCAAAGCACCAAGCAAACTTTGTAGATAAACCAAAACAGCAGCAGTTAAACTTACCCAAGGTAACTTACCAACAGTTCCAGTTCCTTGGTAGGGAGCGAGTGCCGTGCCGATAACTAGTAGAGTAATGAAAAATAACAACGCCGTTGCCAAATGCGCCGTAACGATATCAAAGCGCAAAAGTTCAGTAACGGTGAGTCCGCCCAAGACACCTTGGAAGACAATTAAAAACAGCGAGAAAAGAGAAGCCCAAGGAAGCCAGTTAGGTAAAGAACGACGATGCCACCAGCTTAAGATAGCCAGAGCGATCGCGCTCAATCCAATCAACGAAGCATCCAACCTGTGAAACCACTCCAGAAAAACTTGAAAATTCATTTGTTTAGCTGGCACAAGTTCCCCATAGCACAAAGGCCAATCTGGGCAAGCGAGTCCAGCATTCATCACGCGGGTGGCACTGCCTATTGCCATCAAAATTAAGGTGGCTACACAAATTTTCCACACCAAGCGACGAATCATTTCCTTGGGTTTTTGCTGCTCTTGTGCCGCTTCATTTTGTTGTTCTAGGACAAATTCACTCATGAATGATACCTTATGCCAGCTATGAGTAAGCCTTTAAAGTTCTAAAATTTGTCAGTTAGGATACACTCTGCCCCAAAAGCGCAAGTGTCCTTCTCCTAACCACCCTAGCGTATAAACCAAGGTTAAAGATTAGCTCTGATTTATACTGTGAATGAACGAATCGACTTTTAGCCAAAAGCTTTAGAGAATTTTCTCTTTTGTCAGCATTTGATTAATGGCAATCACTTAACTTATCTAAATTCTTTGTTAAATTTTTGTTGTTGATTTACATCTATCCTTGGCAATATCTAGCAAATCCCCCTAAGGAAAAATGAGAAAAGCTCCAAAAAAAATTAATAAAAATTTCAACCCATTACACTCAATGTCTTATAGGCTGGACTACCGTAGTATGTAAGCAGCTCTGTCCAAAATAGTAAAGTCATTAACTCTAATCAACCGTGAAAATTCCAAGTTCAATCTGGACGTTACTCATTGGCATCCTGCTGACACTGGTCAGCCTCTGGTACGGTCAAAATCACGGTCTGTTGCCTACAGCAGCAACTGATGAAGCCGATTTAGTGGATGGTCTGTTTAACACGATGATGGTCGTCTCAACGGGTATATTTTTGCTCGTCGAGGGTATTTTGATTTATAGTGCCTTTAAATACCGTCGTCGTCCTGGCGACAACTCTGACGGACCACCCGTGGAAGGCAACATACCTTTAGAAATTCTTTGGACGGCGATCCCAGCAATTATCGTTCTCGGTATTTCTGTTTACAGCTTTGACGTATATAACGAAATGGGTGGCTTTAACCCCCATGCCGTCCACGAAGCCCCGATTACGCAGCAGTCGATGAAAATGCCTGGGGCAGCGATCGCAGCAACTTTAAACGACACTCCACCCAGCACAGAACCCAACCTGAATCAGCAGAAATCTGATGAGGCAATGCAAGACCCCGCTACAGCCGCAGTCCGCAATGCCGATCAAATTCCCCAAAAGCGAAATGCTCCTGGCGTAGGTATTGTTTCTCCGACCATCGGTCCGGTTCCCGCAAAAGAAGGCAAACCACCAGCAATGATAGTCAACGTCACAGGTTTGCAGTACGCCTGGATTTTTACCTATCCAGAAACTGATGTTACCTCCGGTGAACTCCACGTTCCCGTCGGACGCGAAGTGCAACTCAGCATGTCAGCAAACGATGTTATTCATGCCTTTTGGGTGCCAGAATTCCGCCTCAAGCAAGATGTTATCCCCGGTCGGCAAAGTGAAATTCGCTTTACACCGAAAAAAGAAGGTAATTATGACCTCATCTGTGCTGAACTTTGCGGTCCATACCACGGTGCCATGAGAACACAAGTTATTGTGGAAAAGCAGGAAGCTTTTGATAACTGGATACAAGAGCAGCTAGTTGCCAGCACTGAAACACTAAATCAAGCCGTTGCTGTCAATACCGAGGATATATCCCCAGATAAATTTCTCGCTCCTTATACCAAGGACATGGGAATTCAGCCAGAAATACTTTATCAAATTCACCATTAGTTATTGGTTAGTGGGCATGGGGCATGGGGGAGGCAGTACGTTGGACGGGTTTCCCGGCTTGAAGCATCTGCCGTCATGGGGCATGAGGCATGGAAAGCATCTTTTATTACCAATGCCCATTGCCCAATGCCCAATGCCCAACAACCAGCAACCAAAAGGACTTTTATGACACAAGCACAGTTGCAGGAAACTGCGAATACCCCTGCCTTGAATGAGGAACCAGGGGTAAGAAAATGGCAAGACTACTTCGGCTTTAACACCGACCATAAGGTAATTGGAATTCAATACCTGGTTACTACGTTTATTTTTTACTGCATGGGCGGGGTAATGGCTGACTTAGTTCGCACGGAACTGCGAACGCCAGAAACGGATTTTGTCACGCCTGAAGTTTATAACAGTTTGTTTACGCTGCACGCCACAATCATGATTTTCTTGTGGATTGTACCAGCGGGTGCGGGGTTTGCTAACTACCTGATCCCCTTGATGATTGGGGCAAAAGATATGGCATTCCCCCGCTTGAATGCTGTCGCTTTTTGGATGATTCCGCCTGCTGGTATATTGCTAATCAGCAGTTTAGTGGTAGGCGATGCACCGGATGCCGGTTGGACTTCCTACCCTCCCTTGAGTTTGGTTACAGGTCAAGTGGGTGAGGGAATATGGATTATGAGCGTCCTTTTGCTGGGGACATCTTCGATTTTGGGGGCAATTAATTTCCTTGTCACTCTGCTGAAGATGCGTATCCCTGGCATGGGTTTCAATCAAATGCCCTTGTTCTGCTGGGCAATGTTTGCTACCTCAGCACTGACTTTGGTTTCAACACCAGTGCTAGCAGCGGGCTTGATTTTGTTGTCTTTTGACTTAATTGCCGGAACGACATTTTTTAACCCGACTGGTGGTGGCGATCCGGTTGTATACCAGCACATGTTCTGGTTTTACTCGCACCCAGCGGTTTACATCATGATTTTGCCCTTTTTTGGGGCGATTTCGGAAGTGATCCCCGTGCATTCCCGCAAGCCGGTTTTTGGATATAAAGCGATCGCCTACTCTAGTCTCGCCATCAGCTTTTTGGGACTAATCGTCTGGGCGCATCACATGTTCACCAGCGGTATCCCTGGTTGGTTGCGGATGTTCTTCATGATCACCACCATGATCATCGCCGTACCTACCGGCATTAAAATTTTCAGTTGGTTGGCAACTATGTGGGGTGGCAAAATCCGCCTGACAACCGCCATGTTGTTCGCAATGGGCTTTGTCGGCACTTTTGTCATCGGCGGAATCAGTGGCGTAATGTTAGCTGCGGTTCCGTTTGATATTCACGTTCACGACACCTATTTTGTCGTAGCACACTTGCATTATGTCCTCTTTGGTGGTAGCGTTCTCGGCATTTATTCCGCGATTTACCACTGGTTCCCGAAAATGACGGGACGAATGATGAACGAATTTTGGGGTAGAGTTCACTTTACTCTGACTATCGTCGGTCTGAATATGGCATTCTTACCCATGCACAAGCTGGGAATGATGGGCATGAACCGACGTGTTGCTCAGTATGACCCGAAATTTACGACTTTGAATGAAATTTGCACTTATGGTGCTTATATACTGGCGATTTCCACATTCCCCTTCATCATCAACGCGATTTGGAGTTGGATGCACGGTAAAAAAGCAGGTAACAATCCTTGGGATGCACTTACCCTAGAGTGGATGACAACCTCACCGCCTGCGATTGAGAATTTTGACGAACTTCCAGTATTGGCTACCGGACCCTACGACTACGGTTTGGAAAAAGCCAAAGAAGGTGTACCCTTAGACGATCCCAATCCAGTATTGTCTGGCGGTCCTAACTCTGTATTACGCGCCGAACCAGATCCAAAGGTTGCGGCAAATCCAGAAGATCGTAAATAGAAAGTAGGGAGTAGGGAGTAGGGAGTAGGATGTGTGTTTTCATTTTCTCTCTTCTAGCCCCTAACCCTAGTCCAAAATTTCTTCGACACAGCTATAAATATTAAAGATTCATGCAAAGTCAAACTATTGACCCAGCTAAAACAGCTCTCAACCATCACCACGCGGCGACAACAGACGCTCATCACGAAGAACATCCAGACCATCGTATATTTGGTCTAATTGTCTTCCTCATCGCTGAGGGGATGATTTTTCTAGGATTGTTCGGAGCTTATCTGGCTTTCCGTGCTACTTTACCTGTGTGGCCCCCAGAAGGTACGCCAGAGTTAGAATTGTTGCTCCCCGGAGTCAACACTGTCAATCTAATTGCTAGCAGTTTTGTCATGCACAATGCTGACACCGCCATTAAAAAGAATGATGCGCGGGGAATGCGAACTTGGTTAGGAATAACTGCGGCAATGGGTATTATTTTCTTACTAGGTCAGGTATATGAATATACCCATCTTCAATTTGGTTTAACTACGAATTTGTTTGCCAGTGCATTTTACGTTTTGACTGGTTTCCACGGATTGCACGTTACCATCGGCGTTGTGGCGATTCTTGCCGTATTGTGGCGATCGCGCACTAAGGATCACTACAATAGCGAAAAGCATTTTGGCATCGAAGCTGCGGAAATTTACTGGCACTTCGTTGACGTAATTTGGATTATCCTTTTCGGATTGCTATACCTGCTTTAAGTATCAATTTTTTTGAAGCTATAAGTGAAACCCCCTATAACAGGGGGTTTTTCATTTATAGCTTTATCAATTTCATTCAGAAGGCAGGAGGCAGAGGGCAGAAGGCAACCCACCCTTAAAAGAATGGAATTGAAGCAATAATATTTTATACCTTTTAACAAGGCTGTTTTACCAAAGGTCGCGATCCTATTAATCTGGTGAAAATGTCGGGAAATATCATTTAGACGACATCAGTACAGAGAAAGTTAAAAAGCACTGGAAAATTTTACCGCTAGCCAGTGCCTTTACCTGATTGAAAGTATTTCAATAGTTCAGTAATTTTTCTATAACACTACTCAAAAATTAAAGCTAAAACGTAAATATATGTATGACTGAGGTAGTTAATCATATGGAAAATGAAATTAACTTAAATGAAATAGTATACAATGGCTCAAAATTTGAATTAATTCCAAAACATATTTACTATCTTGCTAAATTTGATGTTCCTACCTCAGAATTAGAAATGTGGAAAAACTTTATAAGTGAAATATTACATTCAGAATCGTTAGCTGAAACTGAGCAGATTATTAATATACCTAATAAATTGGGTGAAGAATTAGAAACTCCTGTTTATATACCTTCTAATGACGGAAATTACCACACTATAAATTTTTTTGGTAGTTTTTATTCCTGCTGGAAGATTTTTAAAGAATTTCAAGCATTTAAGAACCATGATTTTTATATAAATGCTGTTCTACAAGGATTAAAATTAAGAAAAGAATCTAAAGAAGATTTAGTAGATAAGGAGTTAACAGAATTTTTGGAATTTTCATTAGGAGGTTTGATAGAATTTTCACTAGATTGGGAAGAAAGATATTTAATATTTATTGAAAACACAAATCCAAAATTAGATTTTGAATTCAAAACGTATAAAGAAATAGAAGAATATGAGAAAGAAGCGAGAATGTCTTCTCTATATGAGTCTATAGATGAGTTTATACGTTCTGATGATTTCAACGACTTTGGTTATACTCAAGTAAGTTATGAAGAATATATGTTAGGTTATGATTAAAAATAAAGGTGTTACCGAGTCCGAAATATATTAATGTATTTTTAAAGTTTTGACATATAAAAATTAATACTACGCACTTAGACAAAATAGCACTACGGGTAATTTGTAGTGCTATTTAACAAAATTTACTCTTCCGACTTTTTCGACTCTTCTAACTTCTTTGACTTTTTCGACTCTTCCGACTCTTTCAGAAGAAGTTGCATAACTGCCATTGATGATTCTGCTACATTGGAAAAATCTTTAGGACTTTCTACAGCAGTATAAAGTAACATTGCAGATAACGTGATAGCTATCAAATTTTTAACAAACATTTCTTGACTAAATAAACCTCATGGATATATTTCCTTGGTTCAACAGGTAAAAAATTTTTTTGAAAACACAGACCAATTGGTCAGTAAAATCAACCGCACGCTGATATTAAACGCTTTAACAAATAACCCTTACCGCGTCCCCTAGCCCTTCCCGCGTCTCCTGAGTGCCTAGCCTCTCACAACCGTCCAAAAGCCCCTCTAACCCATCATTTCACCTAAACCATAATCCATGCCTTTAGTACCTACGTTGGTTCTAGGAGCATTTTCGCAGCGGTGGTGAAACATTCATGTGTGTGGGTGGTGAAATGTTTCTGGCTTAAGGGTTGGGTGTCGGGAGTCAGATATCGGGAGGTTGGAGGGATATATAAGTAAAATATGAAAATTTTTTACGCTAGCATCCAAACCGCTTATCAATCAAAATTTTTGGTCTATGGCGACTTCCAGAAAATATCGGTGCGTTACAGTTTTGCTTAACACACCCAGAGTATGGTTTTACCTTTAATTTGGTTGGTCTACTTATTAGCTATTTCAAGGTGATAATCTAGTTACAGGCACTCGGATTATTTCAGTGAAGCCTAACAGAGGATGATTTCCAATGCTTTATAAAGTACCATTAGTGCTATCACCGCAACTTGAGGGTGGTTTCACTGTGACATCGCCGCTTCAAATAATTTCAATCGTATTGATGTAAATAGCGCGATTATTTTATGTGGCTTTTCAAGGTATCGATGGGTGAACTATTTTTGGTTGTTGAGGATGAGGTAGCCTGACTTGTCCCCAGAAAACCAAACAAATGACGACATTAAGCGCTCTAAAGGCAAATTCGACCCAGTTGTAGAAACTAGAGATTGGGCGATCGCGGCATCTGAAGAGTATTGCAAGCGAATTGCTAAAAACACAGGCAGGCGAGTAGTAGAAATAATTGATACAGAAGATAGCCTTTTGCCAATAGTTTGTATTTTTGAGGATATTACTTATGACTGACGCAGCAACTCTAATACCACTAAGTATAGTGATTCCCATATTTGCTGCCATCAGCGATCGCGATTGGGAACGCTTTAAAGAGCTTGAGTTGAAGTTTGCAAATAATTACGGCGTAGAAACTTGGGCGGATGTTTTTAATTTCCGTGTTCTACCCGCGCTCGATAAGGAAACTAAAACTTGGGTATTGATTCAAAAATGCAGCAAGGGCTACACAGTGCGGGATGTAGTTTGATTGACACTCTATCAAGTGCGTTTGGACTTTCACTTTCAGCAAAACCACTGTTTCTTGACACTCCCCTGCCTGAATAGATATCGCTTCGCTCATCTATTCGGAAAGGCAGGGGATTCTTCATTCACCGTCAGAACTTGCTCTAACAGGCTTACGCCAA